>JAYVXQ010000135.1:0-6495 GCA_043785025.1 Acetobacteraceae bacterium | reverse complement strand
CGGGTTCGGTGGCGCCGACGTCCCATAGGAGGCCCCGGGCGCGGACCCGGTCGTTGGGCTGGAGGCCCAATTCAGGAATGGGGGGGCTGGAGGGGCATAGGCGGTCCTCGGGGGCGTTACGAGGATCGCGGTTAGCGGGGGAAGGTTGAGAAACGGTGAACGGAGAGGTTTACGGGGTGGCGGACGAGGCCACATGGCGGGATGTCGGTCGGGCTTTCCGAAGGCGATTGACGAACGCCCCTCCCCGGTCCACCCAGAGCCCATGCTCCGCCGTATTGAAACCTTGCTCGACCCGACCAGCCCAGAGCCGGAGGCACCGCCGCACGCGGGACTGTGGCGGTTCCATTGGCACTTCATCCGCCAGGCACCGGGGATCGCGGTCGCTTTGTTCGTGGCCGGCGGGATGCTGGCGATGCTGGACACGACGATCCCGACCTTCATCGGGCGGCTGGTGGGGCTGGTGTCGACGCATGCGCCGGAGGCTCTGTGGCGCGAGAGTTGGTCCGAGTTGCTGACGATGGCTCTGGTACTGGGCTTGGCGCGGCCGCTGACGATGTTGGGCCATAACATTCTGGTCAATCAGGTGGTCAATCCCAGCTTCACGAATTTGGTGCGATGGCAGAACCATTGGCATGTCGTGCGGCAGTCCTGGCCGTTCTTTCAGAACGATTTCGCCGGACGGATCGCCAATCGCGTGATGCAGACAGGCCCTTCCATGCGGGAGAGTCTGGTGATGGCGTTCGACGCGGCGTGGTATATCGTGGTTTACGGCGGCTCGGCGTTGATTCTTTTGGGCTCGATCAATTGGCGGTTGATGCTGCCGATGTCGGTGTGGTTCCTGTGTTACGTCGCCATGCTGCGGTATTTCGTGCCGCGGTTGCGCGAGCGTTCCCGGGCGATGTCGGAAAAACGCTCGACGTTGATTGGGCGGATCGTCGATAGTTACACGAACATTCTGACGGTGAAACTGTTCGCGCGGGCGCGGGATGAGGACGCGTTTGTCCGCGCCTCGATCGACGAGCATACCGAGGCCTCACGGGCGCAGTCGCGCATGACCACCGGTTATACGGCGCTGCTGAGTTTCATGAACGCGGCGTTGATCGTCAGCACGTCCTCGATCGCGATCTGGCAGTGGAGTTCGGGCAATATTCCGGTCAGCGCGGTGGCGACGGCGGTGCCGATGTCTTGGCAATTGACCAATATCGCGGGCTGGGTCGCGCGCAGTGTGACGGGTATATTCGAAAATATCGGCACGGTGCAGGATGGGATGAAATCGATCGATGTGCCGCGGTTGATGCCGGATGCGCCGGACGCGCGGGAATTGATCATGCGCGGCGGGGAAATCCGGTTTGAGAATCTGCATTTCGATTATGGACGGCTGCCGCGCGCGGCGGGGGTGTTGCGCGGCGTCGATCTGACCATCGCGCCGGGGGAGCGGGTGGGGCTGGTCGGACCCTCCGGCGCCGGTAAATCCACGCTGGTGAATTTGCTGCTGCGTTTTTACGCGCCGGGGACCGGGAAAATTCTGATCGACGGGCAGGATATCGCCGATGTCACCCAAGAGAGTTTGCGCACCCAGATCGCGATGGTGACGCAGGATACGTCATTGCTGCATCGATCCATCGCCGAGAATATCCGCTATGGCAGGCCCGACGCGTCGTTCGCGATGGTCGAGGCGGCGGCGCGGCGGGCCGAGGCGCATGACTTCATCATGGGCTTGGAGGATTGGCACGGCCGCACCGGGTATGACGCGCATGTTGGGGAGCGCGGGGTGAAATTATCGGGCGGGCAGCGCCAGCGGGTGGCTCTGGCGCGGGTGATCCTGAAGAACGCGCCGATTTTGGTGCTGGATGAGGCGACCTCGGCGTTGGATTCCGAGGTGGAGGCGGCGATCCAGAGCCAGTTGGACGGGCTGATGGAGGGGCGCACGGTGATCGCGATCGCGCATCGGCTGTCGACGATTGCGCGGATGGACCGGTTGATCGTGCTGGATGAGGGGCGGGTGCTGGAAATCGGCTCGCACGCCGCGCTGCTGGCGCGAAACGGGGTCTATGCGCGGCTGTGGAACCGGCAGTCCGGCGGGTTCGATCCGGCGTTGATGGCGGCGGACGCGACCTGAGGCGTGGCCGAACCGGGCATTCCCGTTTGGCCTTTGCTGGCGACCCTGGCGGTGCAGACTCTGGCGACGATGGCGCTGTATTCGGTGCCCGCGCTGGCCCCCGCGATCGCGGCGGATCTGGGGGTGAACGGGACGCTGGTCGGCGGGTTCGTGGCGATCGCGTATGGGGTGGGCATCGGCTCGGCGTTGCTGTCGCCGGGGTTGATCCGGCGCTATGGCGGGGTGCGGGCGACGCAGGCGGTGCTGCTGGCGGCGGCCGGGATGCTGGTGATCGCCGCGGCAAGTTCCCATCCCCTGGGCTTCGGGCTGGCGGCGATGGTGCTGGGGTGCGCGTATGGCGCGGCGGCACCGGCCAGCACGCATTTGCTGGCGCACCGGACACCGCGGGCGGCATTCAATTTGGTGATGTCGTTGCGGCAAATTGGGGTGCCTCTGGGCGGCGTGGCGGCGGCGTTGCTGTTGCCGCCTTTGGTACCCCTGCAAGTCCCGCTGGCCGGCTGGCGCTGCGCGTTGCTGCTGCAACTCGCCCCGATCGTTCTGCTGATCCTGGTCATGGAGCGGGCGCGCCCGGTCTGGGACGCGGATCGGGATCCGCTGGTGAGCGCCTGGGGGCGGACGTTACTGCGGCCGTTCGCGTTGCTGCGGGATGCGCGGCTGCGGGTGCTGTCGGGCGCGTGTTTTGTCTATTCGGGGCTGCAACTGTGTTTCGTGGCGTTCATGACGGTGCATCTGACCGCCGTCGCCGGGATGTCATTGGTTCAGGCGGGGTTGATGCTGGCGGCGTATCAGGTGACGGGCTCGGTCAGCCGGCCGATCTGGGGGTGGATCGCGGACCGGTTTTTGTCGCCGTCGCGGACGTTGGCGCTGCATGGGGCGGGGATGGCGGTGGCCTCGGTGTGCATGGGGCTGGTGGGGCCGGGATGGGCGCCGGGGATGATTTTGGCGGTGGTGGTGGGGGCCGGGGTCTCGGCGGGGGGGTATACCGGGGTGGCGTACGCGGAATTCGCGTCGTTGGGCGGGGCCCAGCGGACCGAGGCGACGGGGTTGGGGACGGCGCTGATGTTCGCGGGCGGGTTGCTGATCCCGCCGCTGTTTGGCGCGGCGGTGCTGGGGTTTGGCGGGTATGGTGTGCCGTATCGGGTGATGGCGGGTCTGGCGCTGCTGGCTTCGGTGGCGATGGGGTGGCCTCGGCGGGATGCGGACCCTGAAGAGGGCGGTCCTGAGGCGGGCGGGCCTGAGGCGGGCGCGTGATGGGCGGTTTTCGCGAGACTGGGCATTTTCCGCCGGGCGGAATTGACCGGGCGGACTTCGGCTCGGGCTGAGGATCGGCGGGTTTTCCGCTGGCACGCGGCTTGCTGTCACCCTGGCGAGGTGAAGCATGATTTCCAACGCCGTTCCGATTGCCGCGGGTTTCGCCGCCGCCCCATCCGGCGGCATGGGCCTGGCCGGAGGCGTTCCCGAGGGAGATGTCCCGCCGTTCGTTCCTTTTGAACGACCGCCGGTTGAGGCCGGGTGGGTCCGGGGTGGCGGCCGGGAGATCGTTCGTCCGCTGTCTGGTTTGCCGTCTGGGCTGGCTCCGGTCGCGATGGATGGGCCTCTGGGGGTGATGGATGGCGCCCCGCCGGTCGTGGCGCCGCGGGCGGGTATTCGGGATGACGCTTTGCCGGCTCCGGCGTTGGATTGGGTTGGGCCCGCGGGCGGCGGTGAGCGGCATGGGCCGCCGGCGAAGACGGAGCGGGTGCGCCCGGAGCGTGACGCGGCGCCCGTGGATGGGGGTTCGCCGGTGATGATGGCGCCGTTGGTGATCGCGCCAGTGGTGATGGCGCCGGTGTTGCCCGTGGTCGTGGCGCCTCGCGCCGGCGCGCCCTTGGTTGTGTCTCTTGGCGCGGTTGAGCCCAGGGCGATGCCGGGGGAGCGGGCGGTGGCCGCGCGGTTGGCTGATGGCGCGGATTCTGGTGGTGCGGTGCCCTTGGGCGGGGAGCGGCTCGCCGGGGTCGAGGATCGGGTCTTGGGTGCGCGGGCTTTGCGGGCGGAGCGCTTGCCGCGTGGGACGGTTGGGGACGATCGGGTTGGGAGTTACGAGCCTCGGGCGGACCGGCTGGACAGGGCTGGAGCGGACAGGGTTGGGCCGGAGAGGGTTGGGGTCGACACGTCTGGGCCGGGCTGGCCTGGGGCGATCGCGGCGGCAACGGGGAATGCACGGGGCGAAGATGGTCACGGCATCGACGATGCGCGTGCGCAGGCGCGGAGGACGGACGTCGCGGCTACGTCCGCGGATCATCCAGCGGCGGGCGATATCGCCGCGACAGGCGCCTTATCCAGCGTCGATTTCATATCCAGCCGCGGCTTTAGATCCGGTGGCGGCCTGACCGCGGACACAAAGGCCGCCGACCTGGTTTCAAATCCAGCGGTTTTCACGCCTCGCGAGACGGCGCCACGGGTCACGACGGAGGCTGGGGCGGTCAAAGCGGAGCGCGGTGTCACGGCTGGCGACGCGGTGCCCATGGGCATTGGGCGTGCCACGCCGGAGCGGGCGGGCGTGGATCGCGAGGCGGTGGCTCGGGGTTTGGTGGCGGACGATGCGCCGGTGACGCGGGCTGACGTTAAGGATGCCAGGCGGCCGGGGGATAAGCCCGCCGCCGTGGCGGGAGATGCCGCGCGGTTGGGCTCGCCGGGAGACGCGGCGGTGACCGCGGCGTCATCGGGGCCGGTCGTGGCGGCGGGCGACGCGATACGGCGGTCGCTGGCGGAAGGGGTCGGGGTGGATCGCAAAGCCTTGGACCTTGGCGGCGGGGAGCGACGGACCGCGCCGGTTTCGCCGGGTGGTGCCGCCGTGGCGGATGGTCCTGTTCGGCCCTTGATGGCCGAGGCGCGCGCGGCGGGTCGGGCGGCGGCGCAGGCGCGGACTCGCGGTCCGGTCGCGGCGCGGGAGGACGCGGCGCGGGCGGACGCGGCGCGGGCGGACGCGGCGGGTCGGGCGGACAAAACGGCGGGGCGTTTGGGAGTGCCCTCGGATGTCCCCGGGGGAGCGCGCGAAGATTTGGTGGCGATCGCGCTGCCGTCTGAAACCAGCGCGACGCACCCGTTTGGGCTGGCGGTGGAGGATGGACGGCCGGTGCGGCGTGAGGCGGCGGCGCGCGTTGAGGTCGGTCAGCCCAGTGAGATCGCACTGGTGCGCCTGGAGAACGTGGCGACGATGACGATCCCCACGGCGCGGGAGGCGGTGAAGGCGGCCGGCGAACCCGGGGTGGCCGATGTGCCTCCCGCGCGGCAGATCGCGGCGGCGGTCATCGCCAACATCGGGGACGCGAAAGAGGTGACGGTGCAGTTGCGGCCGGACAGTCTGGGTTTGGTACGCATTCACATCGAACAGACGCCACAGGGTGTCGCGCGTGTCGCCATCACGGTGGAGCGGCCGGAGACGCTGCGCCTGCTGCGGGACGATCAGGAGGCTCTGACGCGGGCGTTGGATCGGGCGGGTCTGGCGGCGGAAGGGCGGACGGTCAGTTTGAAAATCGCGGAGACCGCGCAGGCTTTTTCGGTCGCGCCGCATCGGATCGAGGCGGCAACGGCGGTCGCGCCGGCCGCGGGTCCGGGAGCCGGATCAATGGAAACGGCGTCGGGTGATCCTGGGCGCCAGAACTCAACCGGTCATCGGACATGGTTGGAGGACGAGAATCGGGGACGCTATCCCGCGGTTATGTCGGGTCAGACGACGTCGCGGCCGCGGTTCCGGCGGAGCGGACTCGATATCACGGCATAACAAGTTGTTAACGTAACGATGGGCATACGGATGATGCCCGGAACAGGAGACAGCGCATGACATCATTTGCCTCAGCCGCGGCGTCCGCGACGACGGCGTCGGCCGCGTCCAGCGCCGCGACGGATCCCAAGAGCGCCAAGCCGTTGGCGTCGCTGTCATCGAATTTCGGGAATTTCCTGAATTTGCTGATGACGCAGTTGAAGAACCAAAATCCGTCGAGTCCGATGGACGCGAACTCGTTCACCTCGGAGTTGGTGCAGTTTTCCAGCGTGGAGCAGCAGATTAACACGAACACCAGTTTGACGCAGTTGATTCAATTAACGCAGGCGTCGAACGTGACGCAGTCGTCGGGGATCATCGGTAAGCAGGTGACGGTGCAATCGAATCAGATCCCGCTGCAGAACGGCATGGCCGGGTTGCATTTCACCGGACGGGTGGCGGCGCCGGTGACGATCACGGTGCAGGATGCGAATGGCCGCGTGGTCCGACAGGCGACTGTGAAGGCGAACGCGGGCACGAATGATTGGGTCTGGGACGGCAAGAATACCAAGGGGCAGGCGATGCCGGATGGGGCCTATGGCGTGACGGTCGCGAGCGCGGCCGCCAATGGCGC
>JAYVXQ010000134.1:0-6521 GCA_043785025.1 Acetobacteraceae bacterium | reverse complement strand
CGCGCCAACTCTGGGCTTGATGCGGGTCTCGGCGGCGCGGGTGGCGTTGGCGAATGTGTGGTTCGCGCGCAGTGCCGGGGGCAAGGTCGTGCTCCTCGGCGAGGCGCTGCCAGACCTGCGGTGGTTGGGCGTGGGTTCTCCGGTCACGGGTGTACTGGGCGATCATGACGCCGCCGTCGCGCATCTGAAGGCGATCGGACGGCTGTATCCCTGTTTCGAGACCGAAACGGAACTGCGGGCCAAGGACGCGTTCCGCCTCCGCCGCGGACAGCCCGCGATTTACGATCGGGAAATGCTGAAACTGACGCCGGCGCAGCGGGAGGCGGCGGAGGCGGGCGGGAAAATTCCGCATTGGCGGTTCCGCCTGTCGAACCGGACTTTATCCTGGACGGACGCGATCATGGGGCCGCGCGAAGTCGCGTTATCCGGGGTGTCCGATCCCATTCTGATAAACGAGGCCGGCGCGATTTCCTCCGTGCTGACCGCCGCGGTGGACGACATCGCCAATCATATCACGCATGTCATTCGCGAGGACGTTGGGGACGGCATGACCGGCGTGCATATCGATCTGTTGAGTGCTCTGGGTCAGGATCCGCCAAGGTTGAGTTTCGCGAATTTGCCGGTGATGGGGGGCGTGGGCCGGACGACGATCCGGGCGCTGCGGCAGGATGGGATCGACGCGGAGGCTCTGGCGGCCTGGTTGGGTATGGGACGGCGGTTCAAATGGCGGCATCTGGCCGGAGTGCCCGATCCGGCGGCGCTGCCGGCATTGAACCGGGCGGCTTTGGCGCGGCGGGAGTTCGCGGCCGTCCAGGATCGGTTGCCGGACGGCACGACGGAGGCGTTCTGGCTGGCGATCCGCGGCCATGTCGATCTGCTGACGGAGGCCCGGCACTGGTGGGATGTGGTAAACGGCTCGATTTTTCCGGGCATTCCGGCCGAGGCCGTCGCCTTGGGGCGGCAAGCCTTGCGTGTGTTGCCGCCGGAGCCCTGGGCGGATCGGGTTTGGGCCGCGTGGCTTGCCGCCTTGCCCGACGGGTCCGAGGCATTGTTGCGGCTGATGCTGACCGGTGAGGAATTTGGGCCGGGGATGGACGTGCTGCTGCCGCTGATGGGGCGAGCAAGGGTGGCGGCAAGGTTGGGGTGAAGGCGAAGGCTGGGTTCCACCCCGCCAGGGGCGATAGCTCTTGGAACCCGTTAGTTTGCTCCCGTAATGAATGGATAGATCCCAAAGGGCCTCGCCCTTTGGCGGGAGGTCCAGGAGGGCGGCGCCCTCCTGGTGGGGCCCGGGGTAAAACCCCGCCCTTCCCTTCCCGAGAGAAATCGCTTACCAGGGAAAATCCTTTTCTTTATGACCGGAAATCCCCCCTATGGCCGCCGATAAATCGCTGGATCGCGTCGATTTGGAGATACTCCGTCTCCTGGGCGTTGACGCCTCGTTATCCCTGGCGGAGATCGCGGATAAAGTCGGCCTGACGTCCACGCCCTGCTGGAAGCGGATCAGGCGGATGGAGCAGGAGGGTATCATCCTGCGCCGCGTCGCGATCCTGAATCCGGTGCTGATCGGCCTGCCGGTGTCCGTGTTCGTGGCGATCGAGACGGCGGACCACTCGGCGGACTGGCTGGAACGATTCGCCGGGGTGATCCGGGACACGCCGGAAATCGTCGATGCGTGGCGGATGTCGGGGGATGTCGATTATCTGCTGCATGTCGTGGTGGCCGACATCGCATCCTATGACCAGTTCTATCGCAAGTTGATCTCGACGTTGCCTTTGCGTAACGTCAGCAGCCGGTTCAGCATGGAGCGGATGAAGGCGGCGCCGCTGCCGATTTGAACGCGGCGCGCCTTGCCTCGGTCGGGGTCCTGCGCTTCATTGGCGGCGACAGGAACGCAGAGGAAACGCACGGTGACGAGCAACGAAGACTACGACTACATCATCGTCGGCGCGGGTTCCGCCGGATGCGTGCTGGCGAACCGGCTGAGCGCCGATCCCAATACCCGCGTGCTGTTGCTGGAGGCCGGGGGCAACGACACCGACCCATGGATCCATATTCCCGCCGGGTTCTATCGCAACATCTATAATCCCAAGGTCGCGTGGTATTACGAGACCGAACCGGTGCCCGAGTTAAACAACCGCCGCATCTCGTGGCCGCGCGGCAAGACCCTGGGTGGGTCGTCGTCGATCAACGGACTGATTTATATTCGCGGACAAAGTCAGGACTTTTCGCTATGGCGCCAGTTGGGCAACGCCGGCTGGTCTTATGAGGACGTCCTGCCCTATTTCCGCAAAGCCGAGGATCAGGAAGAGGGCGAGAACGAATTTCACGGCAAAGGCGGCCCGTTGGGCGTGTCCAGCCTGCGCACGGATCATCCGTTGCACGACGCGTTCATTGAGGCATCGAAAGAAGCCGGCTATCCCTACAACCCCGACTTCAACGGCGCCGCGCAGGAAGGCGTGGGACCGCTGCAACTGACCGTGCGCGGACGGCGCCGCAGCTCGACCGCGGTCGCGTACCTCAATCCGGTGAAGGATCGCACCAATCTGCGCATCGAGGTGCGGGCGCTGACGCATAAGGTGTTGATGGAGGGCAAACGCGCCGTCGGGGTGCGTTACAGCCAGAACAACGTGATGCACGACGTGAAGGCGCGGCGGGAAGTGCTGCTGTGCGGTGGCGCGATCAACTCGCCGCAATTGTTGCAGTTATCGGGCATTGGTCCGGGCGGATTGTTGCAATCGATGGGTATTCCCGTGGTGCATGATTTGCCGGGCGTGGGGGAGAATCTGCAGGATCATATCGGCGGGCGTATGATCTACCGCGTGCTGGATGGCACGGTGACGATGAACGAGATTTATCACAGTTGGGCGCGGCGGCTTTATGCCGGTGCCGAATGGATTTTCGCGCGCAAGGGACCGTTGATGACGGGTGCCGGTCCAATCGGACTGTTCGTGAAGACACGGCCCGAACTGGACAGCCCTGACGTGCAATATCAGTTTCTGGCGGGCAGCGCCGAGCGCACCGGCGATCCCATGCATAAATTCCCCGGCTGCACGCTGGTCGCGATCCCCTGCCGGCCCGAAAGCCGGGGATGGCTGCGCATCACCTCGGCCGATCCAAACAAACCGCCGGCGATGCAGCCGAATTATCTGTCGACGCAGCGTGATCGCGACACGATCGTGGCGGCGCTGCGGGTAACCCGCTCGATCTTCGCGACCGATGCGATGAAGCAATGGGTGACGGAAGAATATTTTCCCGGCGCTCAGGCGGAAACCGACGAGGATCTGTTGAACCATGTCCGCGCGACCGCGGGCACGACGTTCCACCAGACCAGCACCTGCATGATGGGGCCGGGACCGATGGCGGTGGTGGATACGGAGTTGCGGGTGAAAGGCACGCAAGGGTTGCGCGTGATCGACGCCGCCATCATGCCCACGGTGGTGTCCGGCAATACCAACGCCACGGTCATCATGATCGCGGAAAAGGGTGCGGATATGATCTTGCGGGAGGCGGCGTAAGTCATGAGTTCCTCAATGGCGGGTCCGTTCGCCGGGAAAACCGTTCTGGTCACCGGCGCCGGGAAAAATATCGGCCGTCAGATGGCGCGGGATTTCGCCCGCGAGGGCGCGTCGGTGATCGTCAACGGCCGCGCCGATCGTTCCTTGATCGATGCGACGGTGGCGGAGATCAACGCCGCCGGCGGCCAGGCGATCGGCGTGCTGGCGGATGTGACGGATCCCGCACAGGTGGCGCGCATGGTCGAGGCGGGGATCGCCGCGTTCGGCGGCCTGGATGTCGTGGTCAGCAACGCGGGATTGCGGCGGCAGACGGCATTTCTGGACATGACGTTCAGCGAATGGCGGGAAATCCTGTCGGTGGCGCTGGATGGCGCGTTCGTGCTGGCGAAGGCGACGGTGCCCGCGATGATCGCGCGCGGCGGGGGGGCGCTGGTGGCGCTCTCAGGAATTTCGACGCATGTCGGGACGCCGAACCGCTGTCATGTTTCAGCCTCGAAATCGGGGCTCGAAGGGTTGATGCGGGCCTTGGCCGTGGAGTTGGGTGGGCACGGGATCACGGCGAATTGCGTGGCGCCCGGGGCGGTGGATACCATTCGCGGGGCGACGGCGGGGGCTCTGCCCTCGACCTTGGCGGATCGGGGCGTGCCGTTGGGCCGCAACGCGACGGTGAGCGAGATTTCGGACGCGGTCCGGTTTTTGGCGGGACCGTCCGGACGCTACATCACCGGTCAGGTGTTGCATGTGAATGGCGGGGTGTTTTTGACGTAAAGGGCGAATGCCGCCCAGGAAATCGCGCCAGTCGTCACCGAACCCCCGCGCTCGACTCGCGTTTCCGGTGATCGAAATTCGTGAGATTTAACGCTCGGCGGTGATCGGCGTACAGCAGCGGTGCATATTTCGCCGGGTTGTCCGCGCTGACGCACGTGGGAACCGGTTCGATGATCGCCTCCAGTCCGGGTCCGAAGAAAAACGGAATGGCGTGACGCAACGCGTTGTTGTCGTTGATCACCCGGTGCGGTGTGGCAATGTAACGGTCGTTGGAATAGCGGCCCAACATCTCCCCCGTGTTCACCACGAAAGTGTCCGGCACGTGCGGCGGACGGATCCATTCGCCTTGCGCGGTCCGGACCTCCAGGCCCGGCAAAGCAGAGCGGGCGAGCAACGTCAGAAAATTCGTGTCGATATGCGGGGCGAAGCCGAATTGATCTCCCTCGGCCTGGTCATGTTTGGGGTAGCGGATCAGGCGTAACGTCGTGGTCGGTTCCTTGAAACGCCCAACGAAGTAATCGTCGTCGAGGCCCAATGACGTGGCGATGACAGACACCATTTTCTCGGCCAACGGACGCATCGCGTGCATATAGGCCAATGTGGCGGCGCGAAATTCCCGCATCCCGGCCGGGAATTTATTGCGGCCATACAGCGGATCGCCCGAGACAATGCGCGGATCGTCCGCTGCGAGGTCGTTGACGATGTAAAAGCTCTCGCTAAAATTGGGTTTGGTGTTGATGTGGACTTTTGAGGTGCGGACGATTTGCGCGCCGTACGGCAGATAGCCGATGTTGAGGTCGCCCACCTGATAGTGCCGCTTTTGTTGTTCCTCCAGATCGAAAAACGCACGTGCCGCGGCGAAAGTGTTATCGATCAAGGCGGCCGGAATGCCGTGATTGGCGATGACCAGAAAGCCGGTGTCACGACAGGTGGTTTCTATCGCTTTCGCCAGGGTCCCCTGGGCGTTTGGTTCACCGTGCAGGTAGGGGCCGATGTCCAGCAGGGGGATGCGATTGGGCATGGTTCGGCCTTTTCTGTTAACGAGATCAGGGGCTTTGCCCCTTGACCCCACCAGGGACAGGGTCCCTGGACCGCCATCTTTTAAGAATAGCGTTCCTCGGTCCAGGGGTCGGCGTTGTTGTGGTAGCCTCTGGTTTCCCAGAAACCGGGATGGTCGGAGATCGTGAAATGAATCCGGCGAAGCCATTTCGCGGATTTCCACAGATAGAGTTTGGGCACCAGCATCCTCACTGGGCCGCCATGGGCCCGGGTCAAAGGCTTGCCTTCCCATTGGTGGACCAGGAAAACGCCTTGATGATCGAATTGATCCAGGCGGATGTTGGTGGTGTAGCCGTCATGGGCGGTGAAGACGACGTGCTTCACCTCCGGTCTTGGTTTCACCAACGCGACAATATCGCTGGCCTTCACACCGCGCCAGTGATTGTCATACCGTGACCATTGGGTGACGCAGTGCATGTCCGACACATCCTCGGATTGCGGCAGCGCCATGAATTCATCGAGCCTGAGGCTCAGACGATTTTCCACCGCGCCATCGATGTCGATGCGGAATTTTTCCGGTGTGACATCGGGTTCAGCGCCGAGATCCAGAATGGGCCAGTCTTGCACAAGGCGTTGGCCGGGCGGCAGGCGGGCGGCCTCAGGGTCGGCGGTGGTGCCGGTCAGCAAGCGGCCGTCGCGTGCCCATTCCTGCTTTTTCTCAATCAGTTTGTCGCGGATTTTTCCGCTCACGGGAATGTCGTCATCGGTCATCGGACTTCAATCGCGCCCTTTGGTGGTGTGCGCCATCATTCTGGCCTTGTCGCGCTTCCAGTCGCGATCGGCGACGGCGGCGCGCTTGTCCTGCTTCTGCCGTCCCTCACCCACGCCCAGAAGCACCTTGGCGCGGCCCTGATCGTTGAAATGAATGTCCAGCGGGACCAGCGACACGCCCTTCTTGGCGACCTGCCCCAGAAGCGAGGTGATTTGCTTCTTCTTCAGCAATAATTTCCGCGGCGCTTTGGGATCGAATTTCGACAGCGCCCCACCCTGATATTCGGGGATGTAGAGGTTGAAAATCCACATCTCCCCCTCCCGCTCGCCAGCCCATGCGTCAGTGAGGGTGGCGCGGCCGAGACGCAGGGATTTCACCTCGGGGCCGATCAGCACCAGACCCGCCTCAACCTGTTCCTTGATGGTATAGTCAAAGCGGGCCTTGCGGTTTTGCGCCGCCATGCCGTG
>JAYVXQ010000133.1:0-6524 GCA_043785025.1 Acetobacteraceae bacterium | reverse complement strand
CGATCAGCACCGCGGTTTGCAGCCCGACCGTCAGCGCCTCGGCCAGCGCCAGCGCCAAAGCACTCCATCCCGCCAGCACCGCCGTCCGCCGCGCGACGCCGGTGCCGATGACCGGCAGCAACGGCCGCGCCAGCAGCACCAAAAACAGCACCCCGCCCAAGGCCATCGATTGCGCGAGGATCGTCAGACCATGAACGATGATCGACAGATAGCCGAACAGGTCGATCAGCAATTCCATGCGGTCAGTTCCCGGTCACGGTGAACGCGACGTCACCCCGGGTGATATGCCCATCGACCGCCAGCACCTGCCAGCGCACGACCCACGCGCCGGGCGTCAGTGTCACGGTCGCGGTCAGGAACTCCGGCGGGCCCTCGGCGTCCATTGGCGCGATGATCCGCGTCTTCGATGGCCCGGTCAGCGTCAACCGCGAGCGTGCCCGATCGACCCGGCTGTTATAACGGAATTTGAGCATGACCGGACCGGCGGAAACGCGGCTACCGTCGATGGGCACGCTGTCGAGCAGGATGGCATGAGCCCAGGCGGATGGCGCGAACAGGATCTGGGTAAGCAGACAAAAGACAAAGGCGCGGCGCGGAAAATTGGGCA
The DNA here is from genome assembly GCA_043785025.1 of Acetobacteraceae bacterium. Lineage (GTDB taxonomy): Bacteria > Pseudomonadota > Alphaproteobacteria > Acetobacterales > Acetobacteraceae > Rhodopila. Next base: position 5,917 of record JAYVXQ010000133.1, on the reverse strand, counting down.
CGATCGAACCACCCTGGTGGGGAGGCGACCGCTTAGCCTGAGCGGCCGGTGGTGTGCAATCGGGCGCTGCCCGAACCCGCCAGGGAGCGCTGCTCCCTGAACCCTCACCAAGGGCGATAGCCCTTGGGATCCCATCCGTTGGGGTTCAGGAATGGATGGGGGCCAACGGGGACCGATCAGCGACCGAGCAGGCCCCCATCCATTCCTGCACCCCCAAAAGACGGCGGTCCAGGGACCCTGTCCCTGGCGGAGGTTCAGGAGGCCCAAGGGACTCTGTGCCTCCTTACGGGTTTGGGCAGCGCCCAACCTTCCCCACCCCACCTCAATCGTGTTGACTGCCCCCACCACCATCTCAGGACCAAAATGAGCCGCCCCCCACCCGGCCGCCGCGCCGACTACCGCTGGTACCACGCCATCACCACGCGCTGGATGGACAACGACGCCTTCCAGCACGTCAACAACGTCAACTATTTCTCCTTCTTCGACACCGCCATCACCTATTACGAGATGTCCGAACACGTCGTCGGCCCCATGGACGGACCCGTCCACTGCGTCGTGGCGGAGGCCGCCTGCCGCTACCACAGCTCCGTCGCCTTCCCCGACCGCCTCGCCGCCGGCATCCGCGTCGCCCATCTCGGCCGAAGCTCCGTCCGTTACGAGGTCGGTGTGTTCCGCGAAGACAACGACATCGCCGCCGCCGAGGGCCACTTCATCCACGTCTTCGTCGCCCGCGGCAGCCAAAAACCCGTGCCGATCCCCGAAGAATCGCGCGCCATTCTCTCCCGCATCCTCGCCTGAACCGCCATGCACGCCCATCCCCAAATCCGCGTCTCTGGCGTCACCGTCCACACCATCCGCCTCGCCGTGCGCGCCATCCACGCCCATGGCATCGGCACCATGGGAGGCGAGGCGGGAGGCAGCGACAGCATCATCCTCCGACTCGACACCGACGCGGGCATCACCGGCTGGGGCGAGGCGGCACCCTGGTCTGTCTTCACCGGCTCGCCCGAGGCCGCCTTCGCCGCCCTCGACACGCATTTCCGCCCGCTGCTGATCGGCGCCGATCCCTTCCGGATCACCGCCCTCATGCGCCAGGCCAATCAAACCCTGGTGCACGCAACCGAGGCCAAGGCCGCCATGGAAATGGCCCTGTTCGACATCGCCGGCCAGGCGTTGGGCGTGCCCGTCCACACGCTATTGGGCGGGCGGGTGCGCGACGAAATCCCGCTGAGTTTCTCCCTCGCCAACCCCGACCTCGATCAGGATCTGGCGCTGCTGCCCGAGTTGCTCGCCGCTGGCCTGCGCCTGTTCAAAGTCAAAACCGGCTTCGCCTCACACCGCGAAGACCTCCGGCGTCTCGAAAAATTCCGCGCGTTGCTGCCGCCCGACGCCGAACTCCGCGTCGATTACAATCAGGGCATGCAGCCGTGGGAGGCGATACGCCGCCTGCGCGACATCGAAACCTTCGCGCCCACCTTCATCGAACAACCCGTCCCCGCCGATCAACCGGAAGCGATGGCCGCCATCACCCGCGCCCTCGATACCCCGATCATGGCCGATGAAAGCGTCTTCTCCCCGGCCGATGCGATCCGCGCCGTCAACGCCGGAATCGCCGACCTCATCAGCATCAAAGCGCAAAAAAGCGGCGGCATGATCCCCGCTTGCGCCATCGCCGCGATCGCCGAGGCCGCCGGTATCGCCTGTTACGGTGGCGACATGTTCGAAACCGGCATCGCCTGCACCGCGGGCGCGCACATGATCCTCGCCACCCCCAACATTTCACTGGGCTGCGAGTTCTACCAACCGAATTTTTATTTGGTCGAGGACATCCTCGCCAACCCGTTCCTGGTTCAAAACGGAAAAGTTCAACTGAGCGACAGGCCCGGCCTGGGTATCACCGTCGACGAGGACAAGCTGAAAAAATATCAGACGTGAGAATAACGCGTCGCGCGCCCGCGGGATAATCGCGAGGCCAAAGGCGAGACCATCGCGCCGCTTTTTTTATGGTTGTTTCAAAATCCCGGCCAGGGACTTCGGCGTTCCCGAAATCGGCTTCGCCTCCCCCCGTAAAATCTCCATCACCTTCGCCCGCACGACGTCATAGCCGGGTTCATCGACGTAATACTGATAAATCGTCACGTTATCGTCTCCATCTGGCATGACCTCAACCAGATCCAAATGAAACAACCGCTTCGATGGCGGCAACAACGCCGCCGACGACCACATATCCGTCGTCGCCGTATCCGTCCGCAACAGCAGCCCATGCTGTGGATCGCGTCTGGGTTCGACCGAGGTAAACTGATACCGGATGAAATCATTCCCCGTCCGTTCAAAGTAATCGGCGGCCACCACGACATGACCGTTGCCCGTGATCCGATCGCGCAACAGCATCGAGCGCCGCCGCACCTCGGGATCGATCGCCGAGCCGATCGCGATCTTCAACCGCGACAACGCCTCATCGCGCCGCGGCAAATCGCCTTGCGCCTGCGTGATCCACAGCATCAATTCCCACGCCGTCGCGTTGCTGCCGGACAATTTCACCATCCGCTCGGCCCGCCCGCGCGCCGCGTCCAGATTGCCCCGGTCGAAGTTGAACCGCGCGGAAAACAGCAGCGCATTGGGCTCGTTGGGGTTCTTCGCCAGAATCTCCTCGACCTCCGCCAACGCCGCCGCCGAATCCCCTTTCACATACGCCGCGTTCGCATGCTCCAAACTCGGCGCATCGGCGAAAACCGGAGCGGAAAGCGCCAGAAACAGGACGATAACGCCTGTGATACAACGGCGGTTCATGGCGGACCCTCAGCGAAAACCGGACACGCCGATTATATGGCAGACCGCGTACGGGGCTTCAATCCGTCCAAAAATACCGTGTCACATGAAAGAACACGGGGGCCGAGAAAATCACCGAATCCAGCCGGTCGAGCATCCCGCCATGCCCCTCGATCATCTGCCCCCAATCCTTCACCCCGCGATCCCGCTTGATCGCCGACATGACCAGACCGCCGCAAAACCCCATCAGCGTGATCAACAGCGCCAGCAACCCGGCGTGCAGCGGGGAGAATGGCGTCAGCCAATACAACGCGGCACCCAACAAGGTGGCACTCAACACCCCGCCCAAAAAACCCTCCAGAGTCTTCGACGGCGACAACCGCGGCGCGATCTTCCGCCGGCCGCATAATTTGCCCCAAATATACTGCAACACATCGCTCGCCTGCACGACGATCACCAGAAACGCGATCAACAATAATTTGTTGCCCTCGTAACCAGGGATCGGCAGCGTCAGCAGCGCGGGCACGTGGGACACGCAGAACACCGAAATCATCAGCCCCCATTGCAACTCGGCGATGCGGCGAATGAAATCGCGGGTGTCGCCGCGCAACGCCGCCACGATCGGCAACAGTAAAAACACGTAAACCGGAATGAAAATCGAATACAGCCCGTACCACTCGATCGAGATCAGCCAGTACTGCGCTGGCAGCACGATGAAAAACGCGCAGGCCAGCGCGATGTGATCGCCGCGCCGCGTCGGGGTCAGCGTCACGAACTCCCGCAACGCGGTGAACGAGGCGAAGCCGAACAGCACCAGCACGCCCGTCTCGCCGAACAGGAACGCGACCGCGATCAGCCCCACCATGACCCACCAGGCCCGGATCCGCGCGTTTAAATTCTCGATCGTGCCATAAGCGGAACTGCCATGGTAAACCCGGTGCAGCACGAACCCGATGACCGAGGCCACCACCAGCACCGCGAACACGCCCAGAAACAGGCCAACCGCTTTCACGTCGTGGATCACGCCCCCGCCTCCCGTTTCGGCGCCAAAGCCAGCAACGCCTCCCGCCCCCTGCTGATGAACGCCAGCCGGTCCTCATCCGCCGCCAATTTGATCGGCGTGCCGAACGTCACCGTGCACAGCAGCGGGATCGGAATGAACTCGCCCTTCGGCATCACCCGGTTGAGGTTGTCGATCCACACCGGCACCAGTTCGACCCCGGGCCGCGCCCGCGCCAGATGGTGAATGCCGGTTTTGAACGGCAGCAACGCCGCCTCGGTGGTGTTGCGCGTGCCCTCGGGGAAGAAAATCAGCGACTGGCCGGCATCCAGCACCGACACCATGTGTCCGATCGGATCGGCCTCGCGGGCCTGCGCGTTGCGGTCGATCAGCACGGCGTGGAACACGTTTTCCCCGATGAACCGGCGGAACCGGTCCTTCAACCAGTAATCCGCCCCCGCCACCGGCCGCGTGAGCGCCCGAACGGCACCCGGCAGCACGCTCCAGATCAGAACGAAATCGCCATGGCTGGTATGGTTGGCGAAATAGATCCGCGGCCGCGGATCCGGCAAACACCCGACCCAATTGGCCCGCACGCCCGTGACGAACCGGGCAAACCCGGTCACCGCCGCCGCGACGAACCGGTCGATCATGAGCCCAAACTCCCTGAGGACACCCACACCACCGCCGAGATCACGATCAGTCCAATTTGCACCGCCGCCGCCACGGCCTGCCAGCGTAGCAACCCCATCGCGCCGGCGATCCGCGCCGCGTCCTCGCGTCCGCTTTTGGCCGCGGGCATCAGCGTCATCGCCATCAGCGCCGCGTCCACGCCGGCCCATCCCATGCGGGAGGCCTCGCGGAACAAGGCGGCGTCCAGCCTGACGCGGGCGGCGAACCAAAACTGCGCCAGACCCGCCGCCGCGATGAGCACCAGTTCCATAAGTGCTACCGGCGTCCCCCAAACCCCGGACGCCATCAATCCGATCAACGCCGCCGCCGTCAGCACCCGTGACAGATCATCCAGCCGCGCCCCCGTGTCCAACACCGCCGCCATTGCGTCCAGTGAAACGGCGGTCCCGGTCATCACGTCGACCGGGTCGCGATGTCGATCGCGTCGCGTGTCGCCGCGGTCACCACGACGCCGGGCCGCACCCGGCGAATGCGCTCATACGCCGCGTCGATGGTCTCCACCCGATCGGTGATCAGCAGCCAGGTCGCGACCGCCGCGGCACTGCGCCCATAGCCCAGGGCGCAGCACACCAGCACCGGACCCGCCGTCCGCGTCCGCTCGATCATGCCCGCCAGGGATCGCAATTGCTCGGGCGCGGGCGCCACCAGATCCAGCATCGGTATCGCCCGCCACGCGGGGGTTTTCGCGAGGCCCGGCAACTCCGCGCACAGATCGATGACCGAGGCGAACGCGATCCGCCGCGCGGGGATCCGCCCCAGAAACACATCGTCGCCGATCGGCACCGAAGCCGCGTCCCGCCGCGTCCAGATCCGGGAGTTCAACCACGCCGCCGCGATATACGGCGCGTATAACCATCGCGCGCCCAATCCCATGGCGCCATCGGCGTCTTTCTGAAACCCCGCCGCGCCCAAAAACCCATAATTCGCCGCGACCAGACCCAACGAGACCGCCGGCCAGATCAACCACAACCCCGCCCCGCCGATCGCGACGCCGGCGATCAGCAGCGCCAGCATGCCCATCGTGTAAAACCGCGCGAGGCGTGCCCGCGCCGGATCGTCCGTCCGGCGGAACTCGGCGAAGGGACCCGGACCATCCTCCGGCCACAGCCACAGACAGGCGAACCCGAGCAAGGCCCCGGTCGGAACGTCAATGAAATGATGCTGATACGTGGTCAGAACGGACGCGCCCACCAAAGCGAACCACGCATCCATCACCACGCGCGCGAAACCCGAGACATGATGGGCATAGCGCGTCCACAGGATCACCAGCAGCGCGATATGCAGCGAGGGCGCCTGATTGAACGGCCGGTCGAATTGCGCCAGCACGTTGAACAGCCAGCCCGCGAAGCCGTCGGGGATCACCCGGTCGAAGGTGAAGGTCAGCGGGAACAAAATGAAGCAAATCACCGCGGCCAACTGCGCCGTCAGCAGCCGGCGCACATGCACATCCAGCTC
>JAYVXQ010000132.1:0-6565 GCA_043785025.1 Acetobacteraceae bacterium | reverse complement strand
CGGCGGGGATGAAGGTCGTGGTGTCCATTTGCTCGACGATGGCGGGACCGGGGAGTGTGTCGCCGGGTTCGAGGCGGTCGCGGTCATAGAGCGGGCATATACCGTTCCACAGGACGCGTTGGCCGATGACCGCGCGGGCGGGGTCGCCGCCGGTCATGGGATGGGGGGTGAAGCGGGCTTTGGGGACGCGGCCGGTGGCTTCCACGCGGAAGGTGACGAGGTGGGTGGGATCATCGGGCGTGGCGAAACCGTAGAGGCGTCGATGCACCTCGGCGAAACGATCGCGCAGGGCGGACACGGTCGCCGGACCGATAGGGCCGTCCGGCAGGGGGACCGGGATTTCATAGTTCTGACCAGCGTAGCGCATGTCGACAGCGCGGGCGACCGATCGATCTTGTATCAATATTTTCTCGGTATCGAACCAGGTTGTGGCGCGGGCGGCGAGGGTTTCGAACGCGGCGGTCATGGCGGGAATCGCGGCATCGGCGAGGATTCGCAGATCGGTGACGGCGAAATCGGCGCGCATGTCGGTCAGCAGCAGGCCCATGGCGCAGAGGATGCCCGGATTGCGCGGCACAATCACGCGGCCGATGTTGAGTTCCTGAACGAGGCGCGCGGCATGCAGCGGGCCCGCGCCGCCGAACGCCATCAGCGTGTAATCGCGGGGGTCGTAGCCGCGCTGCACGGAAATCACGCGAATGGCACGGGCCATGTTGGCGGTCACGACCGACAGAATGCCCAGAGCGGTCGTGGTGGGATCAAGGTTCAACGCGGAACCCAGACGGGTGATCGCGGCGGTGGCGAGGTCGCGGCGGACCTCCATGCGTCCGCCCAACAGATAGTCCGGGTTCAAAAGACCGAGGAACAGATTGGCGTCTGTGACGGTAGGTTCGTCATTGCCAAGACCGTAGCACACGGGACCGGGATCGGCGCCGGCGCTGCGCGGGCCGACTTTCAACAGGCCCGCGTCGACATAGGCAATCGAGCCGCCGCCCGCGCCAACGGTATGGATGTCCAGCATGGGGGCTTTAATGGGGTAGCCGTGGATCGTTGCCTCCCCGGACACACGGCAGACGCCGCCCGTGAGCAAGGCGACGTCGGTGGAGGTGCCGCCCATGTCGAAGGTGATCAGATCGGGGAAGCCGGCGAGACGGGCGGTTTCCCGCGCGCCGACGACGCCGCTTGAGGGGCCGGAGAGAACGGTGCGGACCGGTAATTTTTCCGCTTGTTCAAAGCTGATCACGCCGCCGTTCGACTGGGTGAGGTGCGGTGTGGCGGCGATGCCCATCGCGCGCAGGCGGTCGCCAAGGCGGTGGATATAGCCGCGCATCACGGGCCCGAGGGCGGCGTTGATCACGGTGGTGGAAAGACGTTCGAATTCGCGGAACTCGGGGGCGACTTCGTGAGAGACACACGCGAAGATTTCGGGGCATTCCTGTCGCAAGACGCGGGCGGCGGTTTGCTCGTGCGTCGTGTTGATGAAGCCGTAAAGGAAGCAGACGGCGATGGATTGGACATCGGCGGCGCGGAGTTTTTTCACGGCTTCGCGAAAGGCGGTTTCGTCGAGGGGGATTTCGACGGAACCGTCGTGACGGAGGCGTTCGGGGACCTCCAGCCGCAAATCGCGGGAGACCAGGGGCACGGGCTTGTCGGCCATCAGGTCATACAAATCGGGGCGTTTCTGGCGGCCGATTTCCAGCAGGTCGCGGAAGCCGTCAGTCGTGATCAGGCCGGTGCGGGCGGCCCGATGCTGGATCAGCGCGTTGGTGGCGACGGTGGTGCCGTGGCCGAACCAGGCGATGGCGCCGGGGGTCGCGCCAGCCCGTTCGATCGCCGCGGCGGCGCCCGCGGCAATGCCCAGGGAAGGATCGGCGGGAGTGGAGGAGACTTTCCAAACGTCGATGCGGCCCGTTTCGTCATCGAACAGACAGACATCCGTGAAAGTTCCGCCGGAATCGACGCCGATACGCCAGGCCATGCCGGACTCCCTGATGGTCAAAGCAATCCGGGCACGGTAGCGTCCAGGCCTGCCCTTGGCCATGGAACACGATGTCTCCTCCCGTCGAACGCGTGCGATCCGATGCTGAACTTCCGGAATGGTCACGCGTGGTCGTGATCGGGGGTGGGATCATCGGGGTGACGACGGCTTTGTTCCTGGCGGAGAAAGGGCACTCCGTCGTGTTGTGCGAAAAGGGTGAGATCGGGGGGGAGCAATCCAGCCGCAACTGGGGTTGGTGCCGGTCGATGGGGCGGGACGTCGGCGAAATTCCGCTGGCGCTGGAAAGTCTGCGGCTGTGGCGGGGGATGAACGCGCGCACCGGTCGGGAGACGGGATACCGGCAGCCCGGCGTGCTGTATTTGTGCGAGACCGAGCAAGAGGTCGCGGCGCAAGAGGCATGGCTGGATCAGGCGAAACAGTATCAGGTGGAAACGCGGCTGCTGCGCGGCGCGGCGCTGGATGACGCGATGCCGGGTGCCAGCTTGTCGTTCATCGCGGGATTATGGACGCCGAACGATGGGCGGGCGGAACCGTCTCTGGCGGCGCCGGCGATCGCCGAGGCGGCGCGGGATCATGGCGCGAAGATTCTTACCGGTTGCGCCGTGCGCGGCATCGATTTGCACAATGACCGGCTGGTGGGCGTGATCACCGAAAAGGGCCGGATCCGGTGCGATGCGGCGGTGCTGGCGGGGGGCGCGTGGTCGCGGTTGTTCGCGGGGAATGCCGGGTTGGATTTGCCGCAGTTGACTGTCCTCGGCTCGGTTTTTCGCACGCACCCGTTGGCGGGCGGGCCGGAAATCACCGCCGCGGGATCGGTTTGGGCCCTGCGTAAGCGGCTGGATGGCGGGTATTCGATCGCGCGGCGTAACGCCAATACGACGGAGATCACGCCGGATCATTTCCGGCTGCTGGCGGATTTCTTTCCGCGGCTGCTGGCCAATCGGCATGAGCTGCGGCTGCGGGTTGGCGGACGCAGTTGGGAGGCGTTGCGCACGCCGCGGCATTGGACGCTGGATCAGAAGACGCCGTTTGAGGCGACGCGGATCCTCGATCCCGCCCCGAAACAAAATATTCTGGCGGAGGCGCGGCGATCTTTGTCCGGCATGTTTCCCGCGTTCGCTGAGATGCAAGTCGCGGAGTCATGGGCTGGGTTGATGGACGTGACGCCGGATGCCGTGCCGGTCATCGATGAGGTGAAGCGAATACCTGGGTTTTTCATCGCCAGCGGGTTTTCCGGGCATGGATTCGGCATCGGACCAGGGGCGGGACGGTTAATGGCCGATTTGGTCGCGGGCGATACGCCGGTTGTCGATCCGGCGCCGTTTCGTTTGAATCGTTTCGCCCGCGCGCGATGAGCGCGTGTTTCAGGACAAATCGAGTGCCCGAAGTTGCTTCACGTCGGCGCGGCCGGCGCTGATGATATAGCCGGTATCAGACCCTCCGGTGAGATAGCGGACGCCGATTTTCAGCAACCACGCCTGGAACTCCAGATCCTCCCGGACACCGCCGACGCCCATCGATTTACCATGCTTCCGCGCGGCGGCGGCGACGGTTTCGAAGGCGGCGCGCATGTTTTCGTGGCGATATTGGCCGGGAAGGCCCATTTCGGCGGACAGGTCGGAGGAGCCGATATGGACCGTATCAATCCCGTCGACGCCAGCGATCGCGTCGGCGTTGGCGATCGCCTCGGGCGTTTCCAGCATGGCGATCAGCAGGGTTTCTTGATTGAGGCGGCGGATGACCTCGGCCTGGCTCAGATTCGCGTAACTGAGAGACGGCAACGATCCGGCGACGGAACGGTGACCGAGCGGAGGGTAGCGGCAGGCTTCGACGACGGCGCGGGCCTCGGTGGCGTTCTGGATGTGCGGGACCATGACACCCAACGCGCCGCAATCGAGGATGCGCGTCGCGTCATGCGGATCGTGCGAGGTCACGCGCGCGATCGGCGTGATGCCGATGCCGAGGGCGGCGACGCAGATGGCGGCGGCGGTTTCGAGCGACGTTGGGTTGTGTTCCAGATCGATATAAATCGCGTCGAAGCCGCAGGCGGCGGCGATCATGGCGACGTTCGGCGTGCGCATTTGATTGACCGCCATCGCGAGCACGAGTTCATTGGCCGCGAGTTTCCGTTTCGTGTGGTTAACGCCGATATCCGTTGGCATCCTATCCTCCGTTAGAATTTCTTGGCGATGCGGGCCCAATCCTCGATCGCGTTTTCGTGGCCAGGAATGAGTTGGATCGTGAACTGGGTATAGCCGGACTCGCGCAAGGCGGCGATGCGCGCGGTCAGGTCGGCTTCGGTGCCGGTGAACGTGGTGCGGCGAATCATCTCGGCGGTGACGAAGGGACGTTCACGGTCTTTCACTTTCATCAGATGGCCGCGGTGGTTTTCCAGCCAGCGTGCGTCAGCGGGTTCGAATTTACTTGCGAGTTCGACATAAGCGGCGACGGGTTCGGCGAGTTCGGCGGGCATGGGGGAGGAATTGGGGAGGCCCGCGAGCGCTTCATCCGCGGCGCGGTGCAACATGACCGCGGCGCGCGGGCCGGATTGCGCCATGACGCGGTCGGAGTCCGCGGGTTCTCCTTGTGCCAGGACGCAGCCCAAAGCGAAGGCGACGGCGGACAGGTCGGAAGCGGCGTGACCGGCTTTGATCCAGGTGTCGCGCATCCCGGCCATGGCGGCGGCTCCGCTTTCGACGTCGCCAACGAAGTTGATCCAGCCGGCGTGGAGTTTCGCGGTCAGCGCGCGGGCGCGGGGGCCGTAGGCGGACACATGCAAAGCGACGGGGTCGTCGAGGTTGATCAGGTTCAGCTCGGGGTTCAGGAAGGCGATTTTGTTACGGTGGCCTTCGACGTTGAACTCCACTGTTTCGTTGCGCAGCAGTGCCATGACGACGCGGAGATAATCTTCCATTTCGGACAATTTGATGGCGCCGAGGCCCATGGTGCGGCGGCCAGTGAAGCCCGTGCCAACGCCGAAATCGATCCGACCGGGGGCGAGTTGGTTGAGCGAGGCGAAGCCGTTGGCGGTGACGGGGGCGATGCGATTGGACGGGATCAGGACGCCGGTGCCGAGGCGGATGCGCGATGTGTTGACGGCGGCGGCTCCCATGGCGACGAAACAATCCGCGCAGAGCATTTGCGTATCATAGAACCAGGCGTGCGAAAACCCGAGTTCCTCGGCGCGCTTCACGATTTTCCAGGAATCCGCGGCGGTGGCGACGGCGATACCGAACTGCATGATGGCGCGCTCCTGGTGTGTTTCCTGGCGGAGCACTGGCATGATCGCGCCACCGGTGGCAAATTCCAGGTGAGATCAGGGAGTGGGCCAGAGATGACGGACAGCACGCACGCGACGTTCACGCTTCATGATTTCCGCGTCGAGAGCGGGGAGGTTCTGCCGGAGGCGACATTGGCCTATGTCTCACGCGGGAAACTGAACGCGGATGGGCGGAACGCGATCCTGGTCACGCATGGCTATACCAGCGGACCGCGCATGATCGAGGCGGGCGTGGCGTCGTCGGAGGGTGCCTGGAGCACGCTGGTGGGTCCGGGCGCGCCGATCGATACCGATCGATATTTCGTGATTTGTTCGAACATGCTGGGGTCGAGTTACGGTTCCACCAATGCCGCGTCGATCGATCCACGCACGGGAAAACCGTATGGATCGAAGTTTCCGCGGCTGTCGGTGAAGGATATCGTCACGGCGCAAAAACAGATGCTCGACGGTCTGGGCGTCAAGCATCTGCGCGCGGTGGTGGGGCCGTCATATGGGGGATTTCAGGCGTTTCAATGGGCGGTGACGTTTCCCGATTTCATGGATGGGGTGGTGCCGGTGGTGACGTCACCGCTGCCGCCGGTGTCGGACCGGGTGGAGGGGTTGCTGAAATGGTTCGCGCCCGATCCGAACTGGCGCGGTGGTGATTATTACGACAACGGCGGGGTGAAGGCGACGCTGACGGCGCTGCGGATCGATACGTTGACCCGGTATGGTATGGCGGAATCACTGGCGGCGAAGTTTCCAGTGAAGGCCGACGCCGACGCGGCGTTGCACGACATCGCCGCCGCATGGGCTGAGGTATTCGACGCGAACTCGCTGTTCATTCTGGGGCGGGCGATGGATACGTATGATACCGCCGCCGCGTTCGGGCGGATCAAGGTGCCGGTGCTGTATGTGCTGTCGCGGACGGACGCGCTGTTTCCACCGTCGTTGGCGCCCAGGGTCATGGCGGACCTGGAGGCGGCGGGCGTGGACGCGGCGTATTTCGAAATCGACAGCGATCACGGGCATCTGGCTTCGGGCGCCGACGCGGATAAATGGGCGGGCACGCTGCGGGCGTTCATGACGAAACTCGAAGCCGCGTGAGAAAGCGCGGTCCTTTACAAGGAGAAACGCGGATGGATCAGGACATCGACACGCAGTTCGGTTTCGCGCCGGATTATGACGCGCCGGTTCGCTATATGCACCAGACGCGGGAATATTATAAGGCGATTGGGTATACGACGCCGTACCGGTGGGCGCATTATCTGGACGCGCCGTTCGCGCGGCTGACAAAACCGTTGAGC
>JAYVXQ010000131.1:0-6568 GCA_043785025.1 Acetobacteraceae bacterium | reverse complement strand
ACCTCAGGCGATGCGTCGCGCGCGGAACAAAGGACGTCGATGGGACCGAGGCCGGCAGCAGGCGCGTCATGGATCACGGGCCTTGTGCTGTTCGCCCTTGTGCTCGCGGTGCCCGGCGTGCTGGCCGACGCCGATACGTTATGGCAGATCGCAACCGGCAAGCTGATCCTGCGCGATCACGCCATCCCGCATACCGACCCCTTCTCCTACAGCGTCGCGGGCCAGCGCTGGTTCGCCCATGAATGGCTGTCCGAGGTCCTGCTCGCGCTGGCCGACCAGGCCGGAGGTCCCCGCGGCGTCATGACCCTGACCGCCCTGTGCGCGGGCGCGACGGCGGGTTTGTTACTGTATCACCTGCGCTGGTTCATGGCCCTGATCCCGGCGGTCGTCGTCATGCTGCAGGCGATGGCGAACTGCATGGGCTCTTTGCTCGCCCGCCCGCATGTCCTGGCGTGGCCATGCCTGGAGCTTTGGTGCGCGGGCCTCGTGCTCGCCCGCGGCCGCGATCGGGCGCCGTCGTTTTGGCTGCTGCCGGTGATGGCGATCTGGGTTAATCTGCACGGCAGTTTCATGGTGGGGCTGCTGCTGCCGTTCGCGTTCCTGCTGGAGGCCGCGGTCTCCGCCGGTTCCAACTGGCGCGCGCCGGCGAAAGCATGGGCTGGCTTCATCGCCGCCGCATGGGCTGTTGCCTTGCTCAACCCCGATGTGTGGCGCGGCGTGCTGTTTCCCATTCAACTTTTGGGCATGCGCAACATCGGCTGGGTTGGCGAGTGGACCCAGGCGGATTTCTCCGCCATCCGGCCGCTGGAATTGCTGCTTCTGCTGCTGCTTGGCTGCGGCCTGTTGGGCCGGCTGACGGTGCCACCATTCCGTCTGCTGATGCTGTTGGGCCTCATCCATCTGGCGTTGCACCACTGGCGCCACGCCCAACTTCTGGGTCTCATCGGCGCCCTGTTGCTGGCGGAGGCGATTGGGCGTCTCGCCCCCCCGCTCCCGTCATCGAAACGCCAGACCTCCTGGGCCCTGACCGGAGGCATCGCCGCCTGCGCCGCTCTGGCGCTTTTCGTCCGCTTCACGACACCGCTCGACAATCCTCCAGGTGCGGCCGCCCTGGCCGCGCTGGACAAAATCCCCGCCGCGTTGCGCGCCCGTCCGGTCCTGAACGATTACGGCTTTGGCGCCTATCTGATCGCGCATGGCGACCGCCCGTTCGTCGATAGCCGCGCTGATATGTATGGCGATGCTTTTCTCGACCGGTTCCGCGCCATCGTGGACCTGAAACCGGGCGCCCTGACGGCGGCCCTCGCCGAGTATCAGGTCTCCTGGACCGTGTTCGCCCCCGACTCGCCGGTCGTGCTGGTGCTGGATCACGAGCCCGGCTGGCGGCGCCTGATGTCCGATCCCGCCGCCGTGGTGCATGTGCGCACGGATGCGCTGGCGGAACGGTAGCCCCGCGGCGGTTCAGCGCTCAGCGAAACAATAGAACAGCCCGTTGCCCCCGGTGCTCCGCAAATCGCTTTGACTGCACCCGCCCTCTGGCCCGCGTGAGGGATGCGAGGTGTTCCACGACGTCGACTCCGCGTCGTCGCGCAGCCCCTTACGGTCGATATGCCCGACCATCGCCGCGCCCTTGGTGCCGCTGGTCCAGTTGCGGCAGGTGCGGTCGTCACCGGCGGGGAATGATTGTCCATCGGCCTGGCTGCCGGTCAGCACGTCATGGTAGTTCGGCGTATAACCGCGGCCCGCGACGATCGTGCCCAGGGCCGTTAACGACGTCTCGGGGCTGAGCTTGTTGTTGGCGCTGTGCAGATCCTCGACGCTGGTGGCGACCACCTGGCCTTTGAAATTCTTCCAGGGACCCGCGCCGATCCGGTCGCGCGCGTTCAGCGCCGGCGTTGTCCCCTCGGCCTGCGTGCTCAGATATGCCCGCCACGTCTTGCCGCCCGCGCCCGCCGCCTGAGCCTGCGCCTGACAGAGCTTGTCCGCCCCCGCCAACCCGCCGAGATCGGCGCCTTTGCCAGATCCCGCGGCGGTGACGAAAAACGTCATTTCGGGCGATTGCGGCGGCGCTTGTTGGGCGCGCGCGGGCAGGGCGAGCAGCAGCGGCGCGAGGGCGAACGCTAAGGTCCTGGACATGGTGGCCTCCTGTTCGGTGTGGCCCGATGTTGTTCGCGGACCTTGCGGGGACGATAGCATTCTCCGAGTTCTGGTAAACGGTCCCGCGCGGTCCCGGTTGGCGCCCCTTGGGTTTTCCTTGACATTTTGTAGTTTATTGACTACGTTATCCGATGTTCGAACCGAGACGTTTCGACTTTGGCGGACGCGCCTGATAGATCAGCGAACGCGGGCGCTGATCGCCTCCCGCCTCGATCGGCTTTCCTATGGAAATGCCGGTGACGTGGCCCCGGTCGGCGCAGGGATCAGCGCATTACGAATCCACCACGGACCAGTGTATCGGGTCTATTTTGTCAAACGTGGTAACACCGTGCTTATTCTTCTTTGCGGTGGCGACAAAAACACTCAGGCCCGGGATATCAAAGTGGCGAAACGGGTGGCGAACGATTGGACCGATTGAAATGAGTAAAAAACTCACGACTTATGATCCAGCGGAAGATCTGACCTCGGACACCGCGATCGCGGTTTTCATGGCCGAGGCGTTCCAATCGGAGGATGCGGCCTATATCGCTCATGCGATCGGTGTCGTCGCGCGCGCGAAAGGCATGGGTCTGATCGCCAACGAGACCGGGTTATCACGGGAGCAACTTTATCGGTCGTTCAGCGTGAACGGCAATCCGACATTGAAGACCACGATCGCCGTGATGAAAGTACTCGGTGTTGAGCTGACGGCGAAGACCTCCGTCTAAGAGGCATTGCGGTCATACTCACGATCAATTGATTGAAGCTGATGGAAACATCGGTTAACCTCATCTCATGAGACCATCCGAGGCTCTTGGCGTTCATCGCGACGCGTTACGCGCGCTGATTGACCGACACAACCTGAAACACCCCCGGGTTTTCGGATCCGTGCTGACGGGAACGGACACCGACCACAGCGACCTGGATCTGCTGGTCGATCCGGACGCCACGACGACATTGCTGACGATCGCCGGATTGCAGATCGACGCCGAGACGCTATTGGGCGTCCCCGTGTCGGTGTTGACGCCCAAAGGCCTTCCCCCGCGATTCCGTGATCAGGTGTTGCGGGCCGCACGGGACTTATGATCCACCCCGAGCGGATATGATTTTCCGTCGATGGGCGAACGGATCAGTCGTCTGATCGCTCAGAATCGACCGGCCGATGGTCAATAAAACAAATTGGTATCGCCCACCGGGATTGCCATGCCCGAAATGATATCGTTGGATTTTATCCGTCAACCCGCATCGCCGATTCTGGCCCCAGATATTCCAGAGATATTCCAGGCGCCGGCCCTCCTCGAAAAATCACCCGTTGACGACCCAACCCCCACCGGCTAAACGCCGCGCTCCCGAACCTCCGCGCTTCAAGCGGAGGGCCTGATGCCCAGGTGGCGGAATTGGTAGACGCGCAGGTTTCAGGTACCTGTGGCCGTAAGGTCGTGAAAGTTCGAGTCTTTTCCTGGGCACCAAACACAAATGAGCACCACGCAGTTCATGCCGAACGGAACCATCCACCTCCACCGGCATGACCTGCCCAATGGGCTCGACCTCGGATCCGTTATCGCGGTCGATACCGAGACGATGGGCCTCAATCCCCATCGCGACCGGCTCTGCCTCGTGCAGATCTCCAGCGGCGACGGGACGGCGCATCTGGTGCAACTGATCCCCGTCGCGCTTGGCGGCAGAGGCTACGACGCGCCCAACCTCGCGCGGCTCATGGGCGACCCGGCCGTGATCAAGCTGATGCATTTCGCGCGCTTCGACGTCGCCGTCCTGCAACAGGCGCTGAACATCACCGTCAGTCCGGTTCGCTGCACCAAGATCGCGGCGAAATTGGTGCGGACGTTTACCGAACGCCACGGCCTCAAGGATCTTTGCAAGGAACTGTTGGGCGTCGATTTGTCGAAGCAGCAGCAAACCTCCGACTGGGGCTCGCCTGAGCTGTCCCCCGATCAATGCAGCTATGCCGCCTCCGACGTGCTGTATCTGCACGCGCTGTGGGCGAAGCTGGAGGCGTTGCTGATCCGTGAGCACCGGCTGGATCTGGCGATGGAATGCTTCGCGTTCATGCCCACCCGCTGCCGGTTGGACCTTCTGGGGTACGAGGATCCGGATATTTTCCATCATTAGACCTTGATAGCGTCAGGTTGACGCTATCAAGGTCTTGGTTTGGCATGCCTGAGTGGGTGATCGCGCTCTGGTGTCCTGCCCCGGAAGTTCACCGTCCTGAATGGCGGACGTAGGGACGCGGCGGGCCGCTGAAAATCAGGCGCCAGTGCCCCGAATTTAAAGCTCGCGCACGCGTGCGAACCTCAAATTCGGGGCACTGGCGCATCACCGGACAGGGTTCGCCTTTGTCGGACCATGGCAATGATCAAACCACCCGCGTGGGCCTGATGGAAAACGCCTGTTCTTCACGTCACCAACACGACCCGCGCCGCGGCGTTACCCGGAGGGAAGGACAGCAATGGTCATGAAGTGGTATCGAGACCGCCCGGCCGCTGTTGACGTGCCGGCCGCTGTTGACGTGACGGATCCAACCAGGCCCCTATGGTCCCAGGTTCGACGGTCAATCGCCCGCGAAATGAACGGTGCTCGCGCGACATGATCGGCGGCGTGGTAAACGGTGCCCACAACCAGCCCAACACGATCTCCTGCCGGATCGAGGAGGCGAGCGTTCTCACCCCCATTACCCCAGCGGCCGCCCTGACCACCGGCCGCCCCATGTATTTTCCGGTCATCGATGTGCTGCGCGGCTTCGCCGCTCTGTCGGTCGTGGTGTTCCACGTGATCGCGCATTTCGGCTGGCCGGATTTTCCCACCACCTTCCCGCTGGTCTGGTTCCGGATCGGCGGCATGGGGGTCGATCTGTTTTTCGTCATCTCCGGCTTCGTCATCGCTTTATCGGCCTTCGCGGGCCTGGAACGGCAACCTTACGCCGGGTTCGCCCGCGATTTCGCCCGCGCCCGCGTCGCGCGCATCGCGCCGCTTTATTTCCTGACCTGTCTCGTGTTCATGATTTTCATTCAGCCGGAGCTGATCTTCGTTCCCGATATCTGGAAACAGGTCCTGTCGCACGCATTGTTCCTGCACAGTTGGTTGCCGATGCACCAGGGCGGTATCAACGGCGTCAACTGGTCGGTGTCGGTGGAGATGCAGTTTTACGCGGCGATGCTGTTGGCCGCCCCATGGCTGCGGCGCGCCCATTGGCTGTCGATCGGGATCGGCGGCCTGACGATCGCCTGGCTTTGGCGGGCCGCGGTCTTTTTCACGGTCAGCGCGGACGGGCCGTGGGGCACGTTCCCGGTCTTCGTTTACACAACCGAGCTTCCGGGCATGCTGGATGAGTTCGCCGCCGGTATCCTGCTGGCCCGCCTGCTGATGTCGCCGCGCGGTGAGGCGTTGCTCGCGTGGTCCCGCGCATGGCCATGGGTAATCCCGGCCGCCGCGGTGGCGATGGTGAGCGTCGCTCTGGGCGTTTATTGGGATCATTCGATCTACTGGGACTCGGCCATAATGGTGATCGGGTTCAAATCTCTGGTGGCCGCGGCCGGCGCGGCGGTCTTGCTGACCGCCTGTGTTTTGCAATACGACATCGTCGTTCGGGTGACCGCGCCGCTGCGCTATCTTGGAACGATCTCATACGGAATTTATCTGTGGCATTTGCCAGTGATCATGGCCGTGAAGCGGGTGACCTGGGTTGATGCGCCGACGGCGTTGCCGCGGGTGCTGGTTCTGACGGTGCTGCTGGCGTCGCTGTCCTGGCATTTCTTCGAACGTCCGATGATGCGGCGACCGGGGCGCGCCTGAGACGCGCATTCGACGACGGGGAGAAAATCAATGTTGTACCGCGGTGCGATCGAAGGTGTTTCCAGAGTGGGCCTGCGCGGATGGATCGCGCCCGCCGATGGCGTGGACCGCCCCGTCCGCGTGACGATCCGCGCGGGGGAGGAGGAGGCAACGATTTTGGCCCGATTGCCCCGTGACGATGTGCGTGCCTCTGGGCTGTCCACGTCCGGCCGATGCGGGTTCGAATATGTATTCCAACAACCGCTGACCGCCGAGGCGACGGCGTTGGTGGTTGTGACCGAAGCCCAGAGCGGCGAACCGCCGCAGCGCGTGGCCGGGGACGGTTTGAGCCTCTATGGCCGCCTGTTCGCGGGATCCTATGGCGCCGACAACGCCACCCCCGAAGGCGCGTTTCTTTCGCCGCACTACACCCGCCATAATGCCCGCCGTCTGGAACACCTGGCGTCGTTGGGATTGCCGCTGTTGGGCCGGTCCGTCGTCGAGTTCGGCGCGGGCGTGGGCGATCACAGCGCGTTTTATCTCGATCGCGCGTGCAAGGTGCTGGCGACCGATGGTCGAGCCGAAAATCTCGCGTTGTTACGCCGCCGTCTGGCCGATCATCCGCGTTACGGCGACCTGACCA
>JAYVXQ010000130.1:0-6584 GCA_043785025.1 Acetobacteraceae bacterium | reverse complement strand
TCCCGTTCAGGCGGAAGGCGTCGGTGACAGACCAGGGATCGGCGGGTTCGGTTTCAGCGCCGCCGGTCAGGACGGCCAGCGCGGCGGCGATCAGCGCGGTCGCGTGGGACGCGGGATCGTCCGGGATCGGTTGGATGTGACGGGCGATGAAGCCGGTGTCGAGTGCCGCGTCCAGGAACGCGGGTGCCGCGACGATCTGGCGCAACAGCCCCAGATTGGTGGCGACCCCGACGATTTCCCAGGCATCCAGCGCCTGCGCCATGCGGCGGGCGGCGCTGTCGCGGTCCGGACCCCAGACGATCAATTTCGCGATCATCGGGTCGTAGAACGGGGAAATCGCGTCGCCCTCGCGCACCCCGGTGTCGATGCGGATATGCTCCGAGGCCGCGGGCTGGCGCAGATGGGTCAGCGTGCCGATCGAGGGCAAATAGTCGCGATCGGGATCCTCGGCGTAGATCCGCGCCTCGATCGCATGGCCCTGGATCGACAGATCGGCCTGGGACCGTGGCAACGTTTCGCCGGCGGCGACGCGCAATTGCCATTCCACGAGGTCCAGGCCGGTGATCATTTCAGTCACGGGATGCTCGACCTGCAACCGTGTGTTCATTTCCATGAAGAAGAAATCGTCGTCCTCGGCGATGAATTCGACGGTGCCAGCGCCCGTGTAACCAACAGCGCGCGCGGCCGACAGAGCGGCTTCCCCCATGGCGCGGCGGCGATCCGCGGTCATGCCGGGCGCGGGCGCTTCCTCCAACACTTTCTGGTGGCGGCGCTGGATCGAGCAATCGCGCTCAAACAGCGACACGCCGTTGCCGTGCTGGTCAAAGAACACCTGGATTTCGATATGTCTGGGCTTGGTGAGATATTTCTCGATCAGGACCTGATCGTCGCCGAAGGAGGCGATGGCCTCGCGTTTGGCGCCCGCCAACGCGGCGTCGAATTCTGACGCGGTGGTGACGATGCGCATGCCTTTCCCGCCGCCACCGGCGGAGGCTTTGATCAGCACGGGATAGCCGATTTGGCTCGCCGCCGCTGTGAGGGTCGCGGTGTCCTGGGCTTCCCCGTGGTAGCCGGGGACCAAAGGAACGTTGGCATGCTGCATCAGGGTTTTGGCGGCGGATTTGGAGCCCATGGCGCGGATCGCGCGCGCCGGCGGGCCGATAAAGACGATGCCCGCGGCAGCGCAGGCATCCGCGAAGCCGGCGTTTTCCGACAGGAAGCCATAGCCCGGATGGATCGCCTCGGCGCCCGCGCGTTGCGCGACGTCGAGGATACGCTCGCCGACGAGGTAACTGTCGCGCGCGGGCGAGTCACCGATCGGCCAGGCCTCATCGGCCAAAGCGACGTGGTGGGCTTGGGCGTCGGCGTCCGAATACACGGCGACGGTGGCGATCCCCATGCGGCGCGCGGTGGCGATGACACGGCAGGCGATCTCGCCGCGATTGGCGATCAGGATTTTGCGGAACATGGTCGCGTCACATTCGGAACACGCCGAACCGGGTCGGTTCGATCGGGCTGTTAAGGCTGGCGGAAAGGCTGAGACCCAACACACGGCGGGTGTCGGCGGGATCGATGATGCCGTCGTCCCACAGCCGCGCGGTGGCGTAGTACGGATGGCCCTGGGTTTCGTATTGCGCGCGGATCGGGGCTTTGAACGCGTCCTCCTCGGCCGTGGGCCAGGTTTGACCGCGCGCTTCCATGTTGTCGCGCCGGACGGTGGCGAGCACGCTGGCGGCCTGTTCGCCGCCCATGACGCTGATGCGGGCGTTGGGCCACATCCACAGGAAGTTCGGCGAATACGCGCGGCCGCACATGCCGTAATTGCCGGCGCCGAACGACCCGCCAATGATGATGGTGACTTTCGGCACCTTCGCGGTGGCGACGGCGGTGACGAGTTTGGCGCCGTCCTTGGCGATGCCGCCGGTTTCGTATTTGCGTCCCACCATGAAGCCGGTGATGTTTTGCAGGAATACCAGGGGTATGCCGCGTTGGGCGCAGAGCTCGATGAAATGCGCGCCTTTTTGCGCGCTTTCGCTGAACAGAATGCCATTATTGGCGATGATGCCTATGGGGATGCCCCAGACATGGGCGAAGCCGGTGACCAACGTGGCGCCGTAGAGTGCCTTGAACTCGTCGAACGCGCTGTCATCGACGACGCGGGCGATGATTTCGCGGACGTCGAAGGGACGGCGGCGATCGGCCTCGACGATGCCGTAAATATCGCTGGCGTCGAACCGGGGCGCGCGGGGTTTTCGCAGCGCCAGGCTGGGGGTTTTGGTGGTGTTCAGGGTCGCGACGATGTTGCGGGCGATGCCCAGAGCATGGGCGTCGTTCTCCGCGTAGTGATCGGCGACGCCGGAGACACGGCAATGCACGTCGGCACCCCCCAGATCCTCGGCCGAAACGATTTCCCCGGTGGCCGCTTTCACCAAAGGCGGTCCCGCGAGGAAGATCGTGCCCTGACCCTTCACGATCACGGCCTCGTCGGACATCGCCGGCACGTAAGCGCCACCGGCGGTGCAGGAGCCCATGACGACGGCGATTTGCGCGATGCCGGCGGCGGACATGTTGGCCTGATTGTAGAAGATGCGGCCGAAATGATCGCGATCGGGAAACACCTCATCCTGGTTCGGCAAATTGGCGCCACCGGAATCCACCAGATAGACGCAGGGCAACCGGTTTTGCGCGGCGATCTCCTGCGCGCGCAGATGTTTCTTCACCGTGATGGGGTAATAGGTGCCGCCCTTCACCGTGGCGTCGTTGACGACGATCATGCACTCCCGGCCGGAAACGCGGCCGATGCCGGTGATGATGCCGGCGGCGGGGACCTCATCGCCATACATGCCGCGCGCGGCGAGCTGACCGATTTCCAGAAACGCCGAGCCGGGATCGAGCAGACCTTGCAGCCGGTCGCGCGGCAGCAGTTTACCGCGGGAGATGTGACGGTCCCGCGATGATTGTCCGCCGCCTTGCGCGGTCGTGGCGGCGGCGGCGCGAAGATCGGCGACGATGGTGTCCATCGCCGCTTTATTGGCCGCGAAGGCCGGGGAGCGGCGGTCGATCAGCGTGTCGAGGATGGGCATGTCAGGCGGTCTCCGCGAACAATTCGCGGCCGATCAGCATGCGGCGGATTTCGCTGGTGCCGGCGCCGATTTCGTACAGTTTGGCGTCGCGCAACAGGCGTCCCGTGGGGTAATCGTTGATGTAGCCGTTGCCGCCAAGCGACTGAATGGCTTCCAGCGCCATCCAGGTGGCTTTTTCGGCGGCGTAGAGGATCGCTCCCGCGGCGTCCTTGCGCGTGGTCTGGCCGCGGTCGCACGCCTTGGCGACGGCGTAAACATAGGCGCGGGCGGCGTTCATCGTCGTATACATGTCCGCGAGCTTGCCTTGCATCAGTTGGAACTCGCCGATCGCCTGGCCGAATTGCTTACGGTCATGCACGTAAGGGAGCACCGCGTCCATGCAGGCGCGCATGATGCCCAACGGACCGCCCGCGAGCACCGCGCGCTCGTAATCGAGGCCGCTCATGAGGATGTTCACGCCTTTCCCCTCGGCGCCAAGAATGTTCTCAGCGGGGACCTCGCAATCCTGGAACACGAGTTCGCAGGTGTTGGAGCCGCGCATGCCGAGTTTGTCGAGTTTGGGAGAGGTGGAAAACCCTTTGTAGCCGCGTTCGACCAGGAAGGCGGTCATGCCGCGCGGGCCTGCGTTGGGATCGGTTTTGGCGTAGATCACCAGTACGTCGGCGTTGGGGCCGTTGGTGATCCACATCTTGGTGCCGTTGAGAATGTAACGATCGCCTTTTTTGTCGGCGCGCAGCCGCATTGAGACGACGTCGGAACCCGCGTTGGGCTCGGACATCGCGAGCGCGCCGACATGCTCGCCGGTGACGAGTTTTGGAAGGTAGCGGCGTTTTTGGTCGTCGGATCCGTTGCGGTGGATTTGGTTGACGCAAAGGTTGGAGTGCGCGCCGTAGGACAGGCCGACGGCGGCGGAGGCGCGGCTGATTTCCTCCATCGCGACGACGTGTTCCAGGTAGCCCATGGCGGCGCCGCCATAGGCCTCGCCGACGGTGACGCCCAACAGGCCGATCGCGCCGAGTTTGCGCCAGAGATCGGCGGGGAAGTCGTTGTCGCGGTCGATGGCGGCGGCGCGCGGGCTGATTTCGTCGGCGGCGAAGGCCTCGACCTGGTCGCGTAGCAGGTCCGCGGTCTCGCCGAGGCCGAAATCCAGGCCGCGCATTGCGTTGGTCATGGTGGGCTCATGGGTTGTGGATGGTGGCGTGTAATACGCACCGGGTTTGGGTGCGTGTCCATCGGGGTGCGCCGCGCCGTTCTCGCCGGATTTGAACCCGATCGAAATGGCGTTCGCGAAACTGAAAGCCATAGGCGAACCTTGGTCGATCTCGCCGGATGGAAATGTTCTTATCAAGCAATAATAGGGACGGGTCCAACGTCTCTCGGCGCGCGCGCCCGCGGCCGGATGGCGGCCGGATGGCGGCCGGAACCGGCGTGATCACGTGCCTTGCGCGGACATCGCCTAAACCGGCGAACACGCCTCCGCCACCGTCTGCCCCAATAAATAAATTCGCCGCGCGGTGATCCCCGCTCCCGGTGCCGCCGAGGCGATGGAGCGCAACACCGGCATATCCGCCAGGAAATGCGCCGCCGAGGCCGCCGCCATCTCATTCACCCCGTAAACGCTCGCCGCCGTGATCGCCGCACGCCGCATCAGGCCCAACGTCACGGTCAGGCCGGGCCGCAAGCCGTAGACTGAGGCGATGTCGCGGATCAGTTTCAACGACCGCAGGCCCGCGGCCAGGCCTTCCAGCGCCGGTGAGGGGATGATCGCCACCATTGCCGCCCCTTGCGACGCCGCCCTCGTGCCCAACGACGCCGCCTGGGCCCTCAAGGGCGCGATGGCGCGATGGGCCAGCATGGCGCGCAATTCCTCGGTCGTCGCGCAGCCGTTCAACGCGAGGCGGATCGAGGCGGGATCGTCCAACCGGGCGGCGACGGTGTCCAGCCAGGCGGCGCAGGCGGCGCGGGCGGCGTCGACCGCCATCGCGGGGGGCCTGAGGTGAACGCGCAACGCGTCGACATGGGCCAGGCGGCGATACGCGCGGATTTCGCGGCCCATGCCCACCAGGATCGCGAGCAGGCCCGCCGCGGTGGTGCCCAAACTGATCCAGCCCAGAAGCGGGGAGCGGGCCATCTGGTCGATCACGAAACCGGTCAGTGACAGCAGCGAGCCGCCGATCACCAGAATGCCCAACCCGATGCCGATCCAGCCCAAGGGCCCGAGACCGGGATGGGGTTGTGGCGCGTGGATGACCATTTTCATCGGCTCAGGCGGCGCGCTGGTGGTGGCGATGAAGCCCGGCAGCATCGGTGTCTCGGCCAGGATCGGATCCACCAACGGTGGTGGCGCGGTGACTGTATCGCCGACGAAGCCGGGCTGGAAAGCGGTCATAACCTGTCTCCGATCAAATCGGCCAAAACCTGGTCCAAGCCCAGATGGGGAATACCGTTGGCTCCATTTGGGTCGATGGGCGGCGGGGTGAAAGATGGCAGTTCAAAATATCGGCCGGACCAGAAGCCCTCGGGCGGGCGGCTGATCGGAACGTTGCCGACACGGTAGGCGCGTGCCTCGGTGGCACCGAGTTGTTTGCCCCAGACCACGGGCTCGCGGTGGCCGTCGGCCTGGTCGGCCCATCCGTCCGTCGTGGACACCACGGACGCGGCGGCGTGGAAGGAGACGGCGTCCTGCCCGTTCGGTCCGTGGCCGCTGGCCAGATGCACCATGTCGCGCATCAGCGCGCGCAGATTGTCGCGGTGCAGTTCCGGCACGTGATCCGCCTTGGTGGCGACGAAAGCGACGCGCTGGACACCGCCGCCACCCAGCCAGCGCGGCAGGATCGAATCTTCGCCGGCGAGGCAGGCGGCGATGTCGGCCAGCGCGTGTTCGGTGTCCTCATAGGCGACGCGGCCCGCGGCCAGGGCGCCCAAGGTGTCGACCAGGACGATCTGGCGGTCGAAGGCGCGGAAATGCGTGTCGAAGAAACTGGCGCGCATATCGGCTTTATAGGCGTCGAAGCGGGCGCGCAGTTGCGCCGCGATCGATTGGTTCGGCGGCGGGTCCGGGATGTTGTCGGCGGGGAAGAACCACAAAAATGGGGCGTCGTTGCGCGCACCTAACGTGAGGAAGCGGCCGGGTTGGAGGTAGCGCAGGCCGTATTCGGACCGGCAGCGTTCCAGGGCCGCTTTATACAGGCGATGGCCGCGCTGGATCAGCGCGTCGTCGGCCGCATGGGCTGGATTGATATGGGCGACGAAGGACAAGAACTCGGCGGCGGCCTCGGCGCGGGGTTTTTCGCGCAAACGGGCCATGGTTTGCGCGGACCATGCGGCGAAGGACAACGGCAGCATCGGCAGATCGAGCAGCCACTCGCCAGGGTAATCCAGCAGTTCCAGCCGGATGCGCGGGGTGCCGGTGACGTTGCGGACCTGGCCAAGCAATCCGTCGGAGGGGCGGATTTCCAGCTCCAGCTCGATCTCGGCGAGGTCGTCGGTGCGGGCGGGCCA
>JAYVXQ010000129.1:0-6594 GCA_043785025.1 Acetobacteraceae bacterium | reverse complement strand
CCGGCGCGTCCGTATTTAGGCGGGTTGGCGCTGCCGGTTGGCGGGAACCGGTGACGCGCGGATTTTCGCGGCGCCTGGGATCGGCCAGTGGGATCGGCCAGTGGGATCGGGCAGAGTGGCGCGGCGGGCGCACGCGCATTGCCCGCCAATTCAGAGAGTTGACGCATGGATGCTTTGACCCGGGAGACGGTGGTCGCACCCCCCAGACGCCGCGGGAGGCGGTTGGTCGTCGCGACGCTGATGATTCTGCTGACTCTGGCGGCGGCGGCGGGGATTTGGTTCTGGCCGGTGGCGACTCCGGTGCAGAAATCGGCGCGGATGGGGGGCGGGGATGTGGCGATTCCGGTCGTCGCGGCCGAGGCGCAAAAGCGTGACGTGCCGATCTGGCTGGACGGCCTGGGCACCGTGCAGGCGTTCCAGACGGTGACGGTGAAATCGATGGTCGATGGTCCCCTGGTCTCGGTCGGGTTCACCGAGGGGCAGGACGTGCAGGCCGGCGATGTGCTGGCGCGGATCGATCCCCGGGTTTACCAGGCGGCATTGGACAACGCGGTGGCGCGGAAAGCTCTGGATCAGGCGAATTTGGCCAATGCGCGGCTGGATCTGGCGCGGTATCAGAAACTGGCGGCGACGAATTACACGACGCAGCAGCAGGCTGACACGCAGAAGGCGCTGGTGGCGCAGTTGGAGGCGCAGGTGCGTCAGGATCAGGCGCAGGTCGATACGGCGGCGACTCAGTTGAGTTACACGACGATCGTGGCCCCGCTGAGCGGCAAGGTGGGGATCCGGCTGGTCGACGCGGGCAACATTGTTCACGCGGGGGACGCGACCGGGCTGGTGGTGATCACGCGGTTGCAGCCGATTTCGGTGGTGTTCAGCCTGCCGCAGCAGAATTTGCCTCAGGTTGCGGCGGCGATGGCGTCGGGTCAGGTCGTCGAGGTCATCGCGTATTCGCAAGGGGCGGGTCCGAAGGCGCGGGCGCTGGATCAGGGGACGCTGACGGTGCTGGACAATCAGATCGATCCGGCGACGGGGACGATCAAATTGAAGGCGGCGTTTCCCAATACGTCGGGCACGTTGTGGCCGGGCGGGTTCGTGGCGGTGAAATTGCGGGCGGATACGGCGCGGGACGCGACGGTGGTGGCGCAGGCGGCGATCCAGCGCGGTCCCCGGCAGAGTTTCGTCTATGTGGTGCGGCCGGATAACACGGCGGCGCGGGTGAACGTGACCGTGGGTTATGAGGACGATCAGGGCGCGGTCGTGACCAGCGGCTTGCAACCCGGCGATAAGGTCGTGGTTGATGGGGTTTCGCGGCTGACGGATGGCGGCAAGGTTTCGATCGTTTCGCTGGATGCGAACCCGGCGTCGCGCGCGGGGACGCGGCCGGCGGCGCCGGGGACGCGGCGGCGGGAGGGCAGTGCCACGGGCGGTGGCGGCGGATGAATATTTCCGCCCCCTTCATCGCCCGTCCGGTCGCCACGTGGCTGCTGGCGCTGGCGATCATGCTGGCGGGCGGGTTGGGGTATCACTGGCTGCCGGTTTCGGCGTTGCCGGAGGTTGATTTCCCCACCATCCAGGTGGTCACGCAGTTGCCGGGCGCGGGTCCCGAAACGGTGGAGACGCTGATCACGGCGTCGCTGGAGCGGCAGTTCGGGCAGATCCCGGGGTTGGCGACGATGACCTCGCAGAGTGCTGAGGGCACCAGCCAGATCACGTTGCAGTTTCAGTTGGGCCGGTCGATGGATTCGGCGGCGCAGGACGTGCAGGCGGCGATCAACGCGGCGGCGGGGACGTTGCCGGCGGGTCTGCCGTATCCGCCGACCTATTCCAAGGTGAACCCGGCGGACGCGCCGATTTTGACGCTGGCTCTGACGTCCGAGACGCGGCCGGTGGATGTGATGTCGGACGCGGCGGATACGTTGTTGCAGCCGAAACTGGCGGAGATTACCGGCGTGGGCCGGGTGACGGTGCAGGGGACGATGCGACCGGCGGTGCGGGTGCGCGTGGATCCGGCGCGGCTGGCGGGGTACGGGCTGTCGATGGAGGATGTGCGGACCGCCATCACGACGGCCAATGTGAACGGCGCCAAGGGCGGGTTCGATGGGCCGCGGTTGTCGTTTGCCCTGGGTGCCAACGATCAACTGGTGAACGCCGAAGCATATAAGGATCTGGTGATTTCGTGGCGGAACGGCGCGCCGGTGCGGATGTCGGCGGTGGGCAGCGTGGTCGCGGGGGTGGAGAACGCGCGGGTGTCGGCGACGTTCGACGGGCGGGCGGCGGTCGTTTTGGATATTCAACGTCAGCCCGGTGCCAATATCGTCGATACCGTCGAGCTGGTGAAGCAGAAGCTGCCGCGGTTGCGCGCGGCGATGCCGAGTGGAATCGCGTTGACGATCGTGAGCGATCGGACGGAGACGATCCGCGCCTCGGTCGCGGATGTGCAATATACCTTGATTTTGTCGATGATTTTGGTTGTTGGCGTGATTTTCGTGTTCCTGCGGTCGTGGCGGGCGACGATCATTCCGGCGATCGCCTTGCCGTTGTCGCTGGTGGGCACGTTCGGCGTGATGCAGCAGATGGGTTATGGGCTCGATAACCTCTCGCTGATGGCGTTGACGGTCGCGACCGGGTTCGTGGTCGATGACGCGATCGTGATGATCGAGAATGTCGTCCGCTATATCGAATTGGGCATGAAACCGCTGGACGCGGCGTTCAAGGGCGCGGCGCAGATCGGCTTCACCATCGTGTCGCTGACGCTGTCGTTGATCGCGGTGTTCATTCCGTTGCTGTTCATGACCGGGGTCGTGGGACGGTTGTTCAATGAGTTCGCGGTGACGTTGTCGGTGTCGGTGGTGGTCTCGGCGGTGGTCTCGTTGACGCTCACTCCGATGATGTGCGGGCGGTTGTTGCGGCCCATGTCCGAGGAGAGGCCGACGCGGTTCAGCCGCTGGACCGAGCGCGGGTTTGAACATCTGTTGACGGGGTATCGGCACTCGCTCGATTGGTCATTGCGGCATGGACGGTTCGTGTTGCTGGTGGGCGCGGCGACGCTGGTGGGCACGACGGTGCTGTATCTGATGGTGCCCAAGGGGTTTCTGCCGCGCCAGGATACCGGGGTGCTGCTGGCGGTGACCGAGGGCGCGCAGAGCATTTCGATCACGAAACTGGATGCGTTGCAGACGGAGATGGCCGGGATCGCGCGGCGGGATCCGGCCGTTACGGGTGTGGTGTCGTTCGTGGGCGCGGGCACGATCAACGCGACGCCGAACACGGGACGGTTGACGATCGCGTTGAAGCCGCCGGGTCAGCGGGATCGCGCGGATGTGGTGATCGCGCGGTTGCAGGCGGCGTTTCATGGGTTGCCGGGGATCGTCGCGTATATTCAGCCGGTGCAGGATATTCAGATCGGGTCGCGGGTCAGCCGGACGCAGTATCAGTATACTCTGATGGACACGAACGAGGACGTGCTCGCGCTATGGGCGCCGGCCTTGCGGACGAAGCTGGCGGCGTTGCCGGAGATGCGGGATGTCGCGACGGATCAGCAGAACGCGGGGTATCGGACGAACATTATCGTCGATCGCGATGCGGCGGCGCGTTTGGGCGTGCCGATGCAGGCGGTGCAGGACACGTTATACGATTCATTTGGGCAACGTCAGGTATCGACGATTTTCGGTCAGGCGAACCAATATCGCGTGATTCTGGAGGCGGATCCGGAATGGCAGCAAAACCCTGATTTTCTGAAGCTGCTGCGGGTGCCCGCCACAATGGGCGGGGCGAATGTTCAGGTGCCGCTGTCGGCGATCGCGCGGATCGAGCGGGGTCTGGCGCCTCTGGTTGTCACGCATCAGGAACAGTTTCCGGCGGTGACGCTGAGTTTCAATCTGGCCGAGGGGTATGCGTTGGGTCACGCGGTCGACGCGGTGGCGCGGGCGGAGCGGGAGATCGGGATGCCCGCGACGATTTCCGGGATTTGGTCTGGGGACGCGGCGGAGTTTCAACGTTCCCTGGCGTCGGAACCGTGGTTGATCCTGGCGGCGGTGGTGGTGATCTATATCGTTTTGGGGGTGTTGTACGAAAGCTGGATCCATCCGGTGACGATCATCTCGACATTGCCCTCGGCGGGGATCGGCGCGCTCCTGGCGTTGATGATTTGCGGGATCGATCTGTCGCTGGTGGCGCTGGTCGGGATCGTGCTGCTGATGGGGATCGTGAAGAAGAACGCGATCATGATGGTGGATTTCGCGCGCGACGCGCAGATGCATGAGGGGGCCTCGCCCGAGCAGGCGATCCGGGACGCGTGTTTGTTGCGGTTCCGTCCGATCATGATGACGACGATGGCGGCGTTGTTGGGCGCCTTGCCGTTGGCGTTGGGCCATGGCGCCGGGTCGGAGTTGCGGTATCCGTTGGGGGTCACGATCATTGGCGGGTTGCTGCTGTCGCAATTCCTGACTTTGTATACCACGCCGGCGATTTATCTGGCGTTCGAGCATCGGCGTCAGACGTGGTTCCCCGCCCGTCCGGCGGTGGCGTGATGGGATTTTCCGGGATTTTCATCGCCCGTCCGGTGGCGACGATTTTGCTGGCGATCGGATTGTTTTTGAGCGGCGCGCTCGCGTATCAGTTTCTGCCGGTGGCGGCGCTGCCGTCGATCGATATTCCGACGATCGTGGTGTTCGCCTCCCGCCCAGGAGCGGATCCCGAGACGATGGCGAATTCCGTGGCGGCGCCGTTGGAGCGGCGGTTGGGCGAAATCGCGGGGGTGACGGAGATCACGTCGACCTCCTCGGTCGGGTTTACGACCGTCGTGATACAATTCGATTTCGCGCGCGACATTCATTCCGCCGCCAATGACGTGATGGCGGCGATCAACGCGGCGACGCCGGATTTGCCGTCGGATCTGCCGATGCGTCCGTTTTATAAGAAATTCAATCCGGCGGAGGCGCCGGTGATGGTGCTGGCGCTGTCGTCCGCCAGCCTGCCGCCGGCGCGGATTTATGACGTGGCGGATACGATTTTGGCGCAACGGCTGGCGCGGTCGCCGGGGGTCGCTCAGGTCACGATCAACGGATCGGATAAGCCGGCGATCCGGGTGCGGCTGGATCCGGTGCGGCTGGCGGGCGCGGGTCTGGTCGGGCAGGACGTGTTTAACGCCATTCGCGGGACCAATGTGCTGGCCCCTCTGGGTGGATTTCAGACGCCGGACACGGCGGAAACCATTGGGCTGAACAGCCAGATTTCGCAGGCGGAGGAACTGGCGCCGCTGATCGTGCGGAGCAGCGGGCCGGCGGTGACGCGGCTGTCGGATATCGCGAGTGTCGTGAACGCCAGTGCCAATTCGCGGGTGGCGGCATGGAGCGGAACCCAGCCTGCCGTGCTGCTGACGATCACCAAGGAAGCGGGTGCGAATGTCATCGACACCGTGGATGGGATCAAGGACCTGCTGCCGCGGTTGATGAGCTGGCTGCCGCCGGATATTCAGGTCAGCGTGCTGTCGGACCGGACGACGACGATAAGGGCGAGCGTGCGCGACGTGCGGACGACGTTGCTGATCAGTATCGGTTTGGTGATGCTGGTGGTGCTGCTGTTCATGCGGCGCGCGGTGCCGACGATCGCGGCGGCGGTGACGGTGCCTCTGTCGTTGGCGGGCACGTTGGTGGGCATGTGGTTTCTGGGATACTCGATCGATAATTTCTCGTTGATGGCGCTGACGATTTCGGTCGGGTTCGTGGTCGATGACGCGATCGTGATGATCGAGAACATCGTGCGGCACATGGAGGATGGGGAGCCTCCGTTGCGGGCCGCGATATTGGGCGCGCGGCAGATCGGGTTCACCGTGCTGTCGATTACTCTGTCGCTGGTCGCGGTGTTCATTCCGGTGATTTTCATGGGCGGGATATTGGGGCGGCTGTTCCATGAGTTCACGATGACTCTGGTGATGGCGATTTTGATCTCGGCGGTGGTTTCGCTGTCGCTGACGCCGATGATTTGCGGGCGGTTCATGCGGGTGGAGCCGAAAAATCAGAGGCACGGGATGGTGTGGCGGGCGATCGATTGGGGGTTCGATAAGACGACGCGGGGCTATGTGCGGGGGTTGGACTGGTCGTTGCGGCATCGGATGTTCATGCTGATGATCACGCTGTTGACGATCGTGTTGACGGTGAAACTTTACATCGTGGTGCCCAAGGGGCTGCTGCCGACGCAGGATACCGGGATCCTGGTCGGCTCGACGGTCGCGGATCCCAACGTGTCGTTCCAGGCCATGAGCGAGCATCAGCGCACCGCGGTCGATGTCATCCTGACCGATCCCGCGGTGGCGAGCGTCAGCTCCACGGTCGGGGTTTCGGCGGGCTGGAATTCGATCAACCGGGGATCGTTGACGGTGAATTTAAAGCCGCTGGCCGAGCGGGGCGTGGCGTCGGACGCGGTGATCGCGCGGCTGCGCGGACCGTTGCGGCGGGCCGGCGGGATCCAGACGTTCCTGTTCCCGGCGCAGGATATGCGCGGCGGCGGGCGGCAGGGTGGGTCGGAGTTTCAGTTCGCGTTGACCGCCGGGGATGTTGGCGAGATGCGGGAATGGGCGCTGAAGTTGCAGGA
>JAYVXQ010000128.1:0-19673 GCA_043785025.1 Acetobacteraceae bacterium | reverse complement strand
GCGGATCAAATCGGCCAGTTGCGGCGGCACCCGCTCCCCGCCCATCAGCGCGGCGGCATCGCCCAGATCGAGCTTGCGGTGGATGATCGCGGCGTCGTCCATCCCGTCCATCGGCACCCGGCCGAGGCACAGTGTCAGCAGCAAGACACCCAGAGCATACACGTCATCCGAACCCCGCCCTTCGCCGCGCCCCGATGGGTGGCACAACGCGGCATAAGCAGATTCGCACACCGTGGGCTGGTGCATCGCGGGCGGAGCCGACCACGCCGCGCCCAACGTCGCCGGACCATTGGGCTGCCCGAGGAACACGTTATTCGGCCGGATCGCGCGATGCGTGACCCCGCGCGCTTGCAGCGTGTCCAGCACCCGGGCGATCGGGCGCAGCACCTGTTCGATGATGGCGCTTTCCGGCCAGGGGCGCAGCGTCGCCAATAATGGGATGCCGGCGGGCGCCTCGCAGATGGCGAAACCCGCGGGCTGACCGGCCGCGTCGGGCCACACGCCGGTGGCCAGCGGCATGCTCAGCCCGTCGATGCCCTGTGTCAGCGCCTGGAACGCGCGCATACGGGCGGGCGCCTCCCGTTCGATCCGCAGCGCCATGAGCGTGCCGGCGGGTTGGCCGCGCGCGTTGGGCCGCGCCGCGCGCCGGTCATGCGCAGCCCATGCCGCCAGCCCACCGCCGGACATGGGGGTGGGTTGCGCGAGATCGACCTCGTATTGGCCGGCGATCAGGGGGAAGGTTGGGTCCAATGCGGCGCCTCGTGTGACGGGCGCCATTGGTGCGTGAGGGAAGCGAAGATTTGGTTAAGATCGCGGGGGTATGTTGAAATAATTCTGGGCGCGGTACCGGGCTTCCAGCCAGAACCCGGCCAGGAGGCGCTGTTGTCCATGAACCTCCTGACCTTCCGCCATTATCTGGGACGATGGAGTTGTGGTGTTGGGATCGGGCCTCGATCGCCGCCGTGACAGACCCGGCATCCCGTAATGCTTTGCTGGTAAATCGCGCACGGACCCGACGGGTCAATCATCAAGCGCGTTGAATCGGATCATTCGAAAAAATTTGTAAAATATCGAAACGATTTCAACATGATTCGCGTCATTTAAGATATCGGGCAAAGTCGCCCAGATCCCGGCAGATATACCCGCGAGTCGAAAAATCAAGCTTTTCTCGGTCAGAAAACTCTGGACTATATAAGGCTCTTTGTATTTGCCACCCGG
This sequence comes from Acetobacteraceae bacterium, assembly GCA_043785025.1. Classification (GTDB taxonomy): domain Bacteria; phylum Pseudomonadota; class Alphaproteobacteria; order Acetobacterales; family Acetobacteraceae; genus Rhodopila. The sequence continues at coordinate 18,455 of JAYVXQ010000128.1, read as the reverse complement.
CAAATCGCTTTCCTTCTTTTGTTGTCAAAAACCGCTCGATGTGTCCCTCAAATTTCCGAAGGGCCAACCGGTCGTGCTTTCCAGAGGATCGCTTACAGGACCCCAGTCGAATCATTTTTTGGTCCTCCGCCAGCGCCACCAAATCAATTTCGATCGAGTCCTCTGAGGGGATGGATTTATTCCAATAACCCCGCACGATCTCAGTCAACGCAAGCTCGTCGCCACCACGCCGGGAAACCTCTTCCGTCAGAAGTCGAACGGCTTTTTCAAAAGCGTAGCCTTCATGAACGATCAACCCAGGCTCCGCCCGAAGGACCGCTTCATGTGCCGGACGTAAACGTGAAAATTCGACTGCCCGCCTAATGCCCGCTAACCACGCTGACAGAAAATTATCGGTTAACGCATAGCGTGCCTTCCGTCCCCCGGGTTTTCCAAAAACAGGCTGCCGTGCTTCCACCAGCCGGTAGCGTTCAATAAGAGTTTTAAGATAGGACGCCAGCGGCGCGCGTTCCGCGCTTCCCAGAGCGATATATTCCGCCTCAAGTGTGCCGTGGCCACACGGCTGCAGTTTGGCCAATAAACGTAGGATGCTCTCAAAACGACCTCGAAGCTCGCCCAAAAACCAGTTGGACGCTTCATCTTTGAGAGGACTGGTGCCTTCGAAAAATAGCCGCTGAAGCACCTGGACCCTGGACCCTGGACCCTGGAGGATGACGGATTGAGGACACCCTGGTCGAAGGCATCCCTGTAGAATTTTGGAACACCCTCAAATAGAGACCAAAAAAATAATCGGGTGGAATGATCCTCTATCTTATGAGCCGCGAACATTTCAAATAACGTCGAAAAATCCCAATGTCCAAGATCCAGCCTGTCCGTGACCCTGTTAAACAAGGGAGAGTTTCTGTTTTCCAAAATAGCCGTCATTTCCGTGTGAATCGATCCGAGGACGAATATTCCGCCGCGAGCGGTATCCCTCAGGCGATCAACCTCCGCCTGCAGAAACGATGTAAACGGCCGCAGCGCCGCGCGGTGAAAATATTGAAATTCATCGAGCGCCACGACAACGCCGCTGCGGCACAGTTCCGCGATCCCCGAAGCAACACTCGCGAAATCTTTAATATCCCTGGGCTTTGGAAAACCAGACCGATCAGGACTAACCGCGTGGAGATCTTCCAGCGCATCTTGAAAGACCTGAACAACGCTCCTTTCGTCGCCATCAGGGATCTGAACATAGAGCGCCGATTGATTTTGTGTGTCCCGCAGAACCTCTTGCACGAGTGTGGTCTTACCGATGCGCCGTCGCCCCGAGATAGAGCAAAAAAAGAACCGGCCGCGCGTCAGGATGCGCCTTATGTCCCGGCGCTCAGCGACCCTGCCGTAAAAGGTCCAGGAAGGTTCCTGATAAGTATCCATGATTTAGCATAAGAATTTTTATGCAAATGCACAATGTGTTATAATCTATTGAAATTGTTTAATATTTTTTGAGCGCGTTGACGCGCCCGGAGCGTCACGTGGAACACCCTCGCGATGGTAACGGCACCGCGGTCGGTCAAATAGGCAGCGTCGCCTTGCAAACCTCGCGCCCCACCCGGACCGCCGCCAATATCCCCCGCGCCGTCGCCCCCTCCAACAACGTCTCCACCGGCTCCGCCACCCGCGCCCGCCAATTCGCCCGCTCCCGATCCGTCCCCGGCAAATTCACCCCCATGGTCGCCCCCGCCAAATCCTCCGCCTGCACCAGCACCAAATCCGCCGGAGACGCCGCCACGAACCCATGCGCGGCCACCACCACCCCATCCCGCTCCGACACCCCCGCCTCCGCCAGCGCCTCCGCCAACGCCCCCCGCTCCGCCGCGCGCACCGCCCCCTCAGCGGACCCGGATGGCAGGATCCCCAACGCCTCCCGCTCCCGGATATCCGCCCCCTCCAACCACCCGGCCATGGTCGGTAAATCATGCGTCGAGACACAGGCGACGGCGCGCGCCGGATACGCCTCCGGCGGGCGGAACGCGATCCCCTCACGCTCCAAAAACAGCACCCGGTAACTCAGGATATCCGCCGCCGTCAGCACCGGACGCAGGCCCTCCGGCACGGTGCCGAGGTCCTCGCCGATCACCATGCACCGCGCGCGCTGGCTCTCCAGCGTCAATTGCCCCACCAGCTCGCGCAACGGATACGCGACATAGGCCCCATCGGCGCCCGACCCATGCTCCGGGATCCAGAACAGCCGCGTCAGCCCCAGAACATGATCGATCCGCAACGCCCCGGCGTGGCGCATATTGGCGCGCGACAACGCGGCGAAACCCGCGAACCCATCCGCCGCCATCGCGCCCGGGATCGGCGGCGGCAAATGCCAGTTCTGCCCGCGCGGAGCCAGCGGATCGGGCGGCGCCCCCACCCACGCCCCTTGCGCCAGCTCGGAACCCCGAGACCAGGACTCTCCGCCATCCGGAGCCGCGCCTATCGCCAGATCGCGATAAATCCCCAGCGCCAACCCCGAGGCGCGGCCCGAGGCGGCCGCCGCCGCGAATTGCCGGTCGGCCAGAAACTGCATCCACTGGTGAAACCGCACCCGGCCCGCAAACGCCGCCGCGAACGCCGCCACATCCGGCAGATCCGGTGCCCGCAATCCAACCGGCCAGTCATGCCAGGCCGCACCCGGCCGGGTTTCCGCGATCGCCTCGAACACGCCGAAATCGCGTAACGCCGCTCCACCCGCGGCGACAAACACGGCGAACGCCGGATCATCCGGCGGCGCCGTCTGAAACCGCGCCTCCAGCACGCGCTGTTTCGCCGCCCATACCGCCGTCCATGCGACCGGACCCGGATCGCTGGCGCGCCTCTCCCCCACATCCAGATACACCGGATCGAGGAACCGCCGGTCCGACGGATGATACGGGCTCGCCCGCTCCCGTTGCGCCGGAAACAGCATGTGCAGCGGATTGACCCCAACCGTCACCGCGCCCGCCGCCGCCGCCGTCCGCGCCAGCGCCGCCAGGGTGGAAAAATCCCCAACCCCCTGATCGCCCGCCCGCCGCAACGCGTAAAGCTGCGCCGACAGCCCGAACCGCCGCCCATTATCGCGGAACATCTCCGGCATGAACGCCCGCCGGGGCGCCACCGTCACATGACACACCACGTCCGGCCGATCGTCCCGCCGCACCCGATGCCGCCCCATGGACAAGACAGGGATCGCCACCCGCCACACCCGCAGCGCCCGCCCATCCATCCCCGCGCCATCGATCAGAGCGCCATCGTCGAACCCCAGCCGCACGCACGCCGTCCCGCCATCCTCGCGCTCGACGATCAGGCCCACCGGCCGCCGGCCCAGACCCGGTTCCCAGCCCAGATCCAGCACGGCCGCCTCGCCAGCCCATGCCATCGCGGTCATCGGCACGGCGCGCCGGTCATGCGCCTCGCTGAAACCGCGCAACGTGTCGCGCGCCTCCGCCTCGCTTCCCGCCGGCAGCCGCATCGCCGTCAGCAGCGCCCGCCGTGTGTCCTGGGACACGACCGCGCGGAACCCGGTCACATCCCACCAATCCGGCGCGATCCCCGCCGCCAGAGCCAGCCGGTCCAGCGCCTCGGTGCCGCCGCCCCCCGCGGGCCCCAAGGCGCGCTCCCCCAACACCATCACGCTACGGGGCGCCGCGGTCAGCACGCTCACCACCCGTTCCGGCCCCTCCGGCTCCGCGCTATCGGCCAGCAAAGCCCATGTCATGCCAGGCCGGGACGGTGGCGGCAGAATTTCGCGCGGCTCATGCCCGCGATGCAGGATGACCCCGATCCGCTGGTCTTCCCCCGCCAGGATCATCATCAGACAGCCCGCATCGGGCGCGGTCCACCCGGCCTCGGTCATCTCCGCGCCCGACGCGTCGCGCCAAACGACATCCGCCGCCTCGCCGCCTTTGCCGGTCAGGAACGCGTCCCCGCGCAGCAGAGGGTTCTCCCGCCGCAGCCGGAGCAGCCGCGCGGTCCAGTCGCGCAGTCCAGCATCGGCGGCGTCCCAATCCAGCCAGGACGTGTCGTTATCCTGGGCGTAGGCGTTGTTATTGCCCCCCTGGCTCTGCCCGAACTCCGCCCCCATCGCCAGCATCGGCGTCCCCCGCGCCAGCAGCAGTGTCGCCAGCAACGTCCGTTGATCCCGCGCCCGCGCCGCCAGCACATCGGGATCGCCGCTCGCCCCCTCGGCCCCATTGTTCCAGGAGAAATTGCCATCGGTGCCGTCGCGGTTCCCCTCGCCATTCGCCGCGTTGATCTTGGTTTCATACGAAACGAGATCCGCGAGTGTGAACCCGTCATGCGCGACCACGAAATTGACGGACCGGGAGGCCACCTTGCGCGCCCCGAACAGATCCGAGGACCCCGCCAGCCGTGTCGCCAGCTTCCCCACCATCCCGGCGTCATTGCGCCAAAACCGGCGGACATCGTCCCGGAAACGGTCGTTCCACTCGCCCCACCCGGCCGGAAACGCCCCGATTTGATAGCCGCCTGGTCCAATATCCCAGGGCTCGGCGATCAATTTCAGCCCGCGCAGCAACGGATCCTGCGCGATCGCCGCCAGCAAAGGCGCCGCGGGGTCGAACCCGTTCGCTCTCCTACCAAGCGTCGCCGCCAGATCGAAGCGGAACCCATGCACCCCCGCGCGGGAAGCCCAGGTCCGTAGCGTGTCCATCGCGAGGCGCATGACGATCGGCCGGTCCAGCGCCAGCGTATTGCCGCATCCGGTGTCGTCGACGTACCGCGCCAGCGCGTCCTCCGGCAGCCGGTAATACGTCGCGTTATCCAGCCCGCGCAGCGACAGCGTCGGACCGAGCGCGTCGCCCTCGCCGCTATGGTTCAACACCACGTCGACAATGGTCTCGATCCCGGCTTCAGCCAGAGCCGCCACCGTGGCCCGAATCTCCTCCCATCCACCGGGAGCCAGCCGCGGATCGGGCGCCATGAACCCGACGGGATTATAGCCCCAGTAATTGGTCAGCCCGAGCGCCGCCAAATGCCGCTCCTCGATCCACGCGGCGGCGGGCATGATTTCGACCGAGGTGACGCCCAACCGTCCCAGATGCGCGATGGCGGCGGGATGCGCCAGACCCGCGAACCGCCCGCGCAAAGCCTCGGGAATGCCGGCATGCCGCATCGTGAACCCGCGCACGTGCAATTCGTACAGCACCGTCTCGGGCCACGCGGTCAGCATCCGCGGCGGATCCGAGGCGGGCAGGGGGCTCATGACGATATTTTTCGGCATGAACGGCGCGCTGTCGGTCTCATCCCGGATCATGGGATCGCCGCCCTCATCGCGCGGCGTGGCGCCGCTACTCCCATCGCGGAGCGTGGCGCCACCACCCCTGAAGCCGAACATCGATGGATGCAGCGCGAACGCCCGGTCGATCGCCTGAGCCCAGGGATCCAGCAGTAGTTTCGCGGGATTGAAACGGTGCCCCTCACCCGGCGCGAACACCCCATGCGCGCGCAGCCCATAGCGAGCCCCCACCGGCACGTCCGGCACCATGTCATGAAACACGTCCCCGGTCCGGTCGCGCAGCCGCCACCGCCGGATTTCCCGCTCGTTGTCCCCGTGTCCCTCGAACAGGCAAAACTCGATCGCCGCCGCATGGGCCGAGAACACCGCGACGTTCACCCCGCCGCCTGGCTTACCAACCCCGCCACCATCATGTGACGCGGCCCAACCGCCGGCACACGGCGTGACCCCCAAATTCTCCGGCGAACTCATGCGGCGCGCGTCTCCACCAAATGCCGGAACAGCATTGCGTATTGGCGCGCGGGCGCGGTCCAGGACACATCCGCCGCCATGCCATTGCCCATCAACCGGCGCCACGCACCGCGATCGCGAAACAATGTCCCGGCCCGCCGCATCCCCTCCGCCAGCCCGTCAACCGAGGACGGCGCGAACTGCACCCCGGTCGCCACCCCCGCCCCGAGCGCCGCCGCGTTCGCGTCGATCACCGTATCCGCCAGCCCACCGACCCGCGACACCACCGGCACGGCGCCATAGCGCAGCGCGCATAGCTGCGTCAGCCCGCACGGCTCAAACCGCGAGGGCACCAGCAGCGCGTCGATCCCCGCCTGCATCTGATGCGCCAGCGCCTCATCATAGCCGATCACCACGCCGACCCGTCCCGCCGCCTCTCTCGCCGCGCGCCGGAATCCCGCCTCCAGCGCCGGATCGCCCGACCCCAACACCGCGAGCTGCCCGCCATCCGCGAGCATCCCCGGCAGACACGCCAGCAGCAGGTCCATGCCCTTCTGATCGGTCAGCCGGCTGATCACGCCGAACAACGGCGCAATGGGGTCGGGCAACAGCCCCATGCGCTCCCGCAGAGCGACAGTATTGGCGGCGCGGCGATCGAGGCTCGTGACATCATAACCGGCCTTAATCGCCGGATCGGCCGCCGGGTTCCACACCGTCGTGTCGATCCCGTTCAAAATCCCCGACAGCACGCCGGCCCGATGCCGCAACAACCCCTCGAAACCCCAGCCAAAAGCCGGCGTCTGGATCTCCGCCGCATAGCCCGGCGATACCGTGGTGATCCGATCGGCGTAATGCAGTCCGGCCTTCAGCGCGCTGATCGCGCCATGAAACTCCACCCCGTCCACACCGAACATCTCGGGCGGCAACCCAAGCCGCCCCATCATCGACGCCGGCGCGCGGCCATGAAACGCCAGATTATGCACCGTCATCACGCTCGCGGGCCCACCCTCCAACCGCGCGTAAGCCGGCGCCAATCCCGCCTGCCAATCATGCGCGTGAATGACAGCGGGCTGGTATCCCTTGATCGCGCCAATGCCGATGGACGCCGCCGTCTGACACAAAGCGGAAAACCGCTCGGCGTTATCCGGCCAGTCGTTCCCATCCGGCCCCACATAAGGATTACCCGGCCGGTCGAACAAATGCGGCGCGTCCAGCACGAGCAGATCGAGGTCCCCGGCCCGTCCCGCCAGCACCCGCGCCGGCCCGCTGAACACATCGTCCCGCCGCATCACGACGCGCGTCCGCCCCAACCCCCCGATCACGGCGGGATACCCCGGCACCAGCGTGCGCACCGCGATTTTCTCCCGCGCCAAAGCGGCGGGCAGCGCGCCCGTGACATCCGCGAGCCCGCCGGTCTTGATCAGGGGAAACACCTCGGACGCCACCGCCAGCACGCGCAACGCGATCATGATCGTGTCTCAGTTTGAAGTCCGGCACCAGCCCGCACCCCCGCCCAATGGGACCTGGGCCCTCCCATGTCATCATAATTGCATGGGAGGCCGGGCGGGGGTGCGGGCTGGTGCCGACTTACTTTTTCAAACTGAGACACGACCGGATCATGCCTTGATTTGATCGATCATCTGTTGCGTGATCAAACACACCCCATTCGGCGTCCGCCGGAACCGCGCCGCGTCCAGCACCGGATCCTCCCCCACCACCAGCCCTTCGGGAATGCGCACCGCGCGCTCCACGATCACGTTACGCAAATGCACGGACCGCCCAATATCCACATCCGGCAGAATGACCGCGTTCATCACGTCGGCGAACGAATGCACCCGCACATTGGTGAACACCAAAGACCGCCGCAACGTCGCCCCCGAAATGATCGACCCGCCCGCGATCACTGAGGAAATCGCCGCCCCCCGCCGCCCATCCGCGTCATGCACGAACTTGGCCGGCGCGGTCATCTCGCCATAGGTCCAGATCGGCCAGTCCCGGTCGAACAAATCCAGATCCGGAACAATATCGGTCAGGTCGATATTCGCCGAGAAATACGAATCCAACGTCCCGACATCCCGCCAATACGGCTTCGAGCGATCGGACGAGCGGACATAGGACCGCTCCAACGGATGCGCCACCGCCTTACCCGCCGCGACGATGCGCGGAATGATATCCTTGCCGAAATCATGGCTCGACGCCGGATCGGCCGCGTCCTCCCGCAACCGCTCAAACAGGAATTGCGTGTCGAACACGTAAATCCCCATGCTCGCCAGCGCGACATCCGGCTTGCCGGGCATCGAGGGCGGATCGGCGGGTTTTTCCAGAAACGACAGGATCCGGTCCTCCGCGTCGACATGCATCACCCCGAACGCCGAGGCCTCGTGCCGCGGCACCTCCAGACACCCAACCGTCACATCGGCGTTCTGCTCGACGTGCTGCTGCAGCATCTCCTCATAATCCATTTTGTAGACATGATCGCCCGCCAGAATGATCAGGAACCGCGGCGCATGGCTTTCGATGATGTCGATGTTCTGAAACACCGCGTCGGCGGTGCCCAGATACCACTTCGTTTCATCGATGCGCTGACTGGCGGGCAGAATATCGAAACTCTCGTTCCGCTCCTGGCGGAAGAAATTCCACCCCCGCTGCAAATGCCGGATCAAACTATGCGCCTTGTATTGCGTCGCCACCGCCATCCGCCTGATCCCCGAATTCAGCGCGTTCGACAGCGCGAAATCGATGATCCGCAGCTTGCCCCCGAAATACACCGCCGGCTTGGCGCGCCGGTCCGTCAACTCCATCAACCGGCTGCCGCGCCCCCCCGCGAGCACATAGGCCATGGCATACCGCGCCAGCGGTGAGGATGGGCCTTGGAGCGGGTTCATACGCGATCCTCCCTGGTCTTGATTGTCACACCGCCCAACCGTCCAGCCCATCAAAATACAGGCCCATGTCATACCCCACACACCGGACCCGCCGATGCTCCATCATCCCGGATCGTAAATCAAATACAGCGTGGCCAAAGGCGGCAACGTCAGCACCGCCGAGGCCGCCATCCCGTGCGAGCCCACCGCGACCGCCGTCACAACGCCCAGATTGCCCACCCCCGAGCCGCCATAAATCGCCGCGTCGGTATTCAACGCCTCCCGCCACCGCCCCGCTTTGGGCAGCCCGATCCGGTAACCCTCCCGCGGCACCGGCGTGAAATTGCAGATCACCGCGACCGGCTTGTCGTCGTCCCCGCCCAATCGCAGCCACGCGAACACCGAGTGCATCGCGTCGCTCGCGGCGATCCATTGAAATCCATCGCTTTCATGGTCGCGCGCGTGCAACGCGGGGAGCGCGCGATACAGCCGGTTCAAATCGCCAACACAACGACGCAGCCCAGAATGCAACGGCGCGTCAAGCAGAAACCAATCCAGCCCCGAGGCGAAATTCCACTCCCGGAGCTGCCCAAACTCCTGCCCCATGAACAGCAATTTCTTCCCCGGATGCGCCCACATGAACGCGTAATACGCCCGCGCCGTCGCGCATTTGCGCCACAAATCCCCAGGCACCCGCCCCAGAATCGAACCTTTATTGTGCACCACCTCATCATGCGACAGCGGCAGCACGAAATTCTCGGAAAACGCATAGACCAGGCCGAATGTCATCTTGTCATGCGACCAGCGCCGATGCACCGGCTCCGCGCTGATATAATCCAGCGTGTCGTGCATCCAGCCCATGTTCCATTTGAACCCGAACCCAAGCCCCCCTTGATCCACCGCGCGGGATACGCCAGGCCACGCCGTCGATTCCTCCGCGATCATCACCGTGCCCGGATAGAGCCCATGCGTCAGCGTATTGACCCGGCATAAAAACGCCATCGCCTCATGGTTTTCCCGCCCGCCATCCGCGTTCGGGATCCATTCCCCGGCGGCGCGCGAGTAATCCAGATACAGCATCGACGCCACCGCATCGACGCGCAGCCCATCGATATGATACCGATCCAACCAGAATAACGCGCTCGCGATCAGCATGTTCGCGACCTCGGCCCGCCCGAAATCATAAATCGCGGTGTTCCAATCGGGATGAAACCCGCGCCTGGGGTCGGCATGCTCATACAGCGCCGTCCCATCGAACCGCGCCAGCCCATGCGGATCGACCGGGAAATGCGCGGGCACCCAATCCAGAATCACGCCGATGCCCGCCGCGTGCGCCCGATCGACAAACCGCGCGAAACCGGCGGGGTCGCCGAACCGCGCGGTCGGCGCGAACAACCCGATCGGCTGATAGCCCCAGCTGTCATCCAGCGGATGCTCGTTCACCGGCATCAACTCGACATGCGTGAATCCCATCTCGACCACGTACGGGATCAGCGCATCGGCGATCGCGTCATAGGACAGGAACCAACCATCGTCCGCCCGCCGCCACGACCCCAGATGCACCTCATAAATCGCCATCGGCCCATGCCACGGATCCGCCGCCGCCCGCGCCGCCAGCCACGCCGCGTCAGTCCAGTCGATCAAATCCACCGGAGCAACCACCGACGCCGTCGAGGGCCGCGTCTCCGCCGCGAACCCGAACGGATCCGCCTTCAACGGCTGCAACGCACCGTCAACACCAACGATCTCATATTTATAAACCGCGCCCGCCCCGACCTCAGGCGCGAAAATCTCCCAGATCCCGGAATCGATGCGTTTTCGCATCGGATGCCGCCGCCCATCCCACAAATTGAACCCGCCCACCACCGACACACGCGACGCATGCGGCGCCCACACCGCGAAATGCACGCCCGCCACGCCGTCGATCACCAGCGGATGCGCGCCCAACCGCCGCCACAACGACTGATGCGTCCCCTCCACCAGCAAATGATCGTCCATAGGACCGAGCACCGGCCCGAACTGAAATGGATCGTGAAACGCCCACGCCCCCCCATCGGCGCTGAGCAACCACGGCGGAGGCGGCCCCCCCTCCGGCACAATCCCCTCGAAAAACCCATCCGCGTGACGGCACGTCAGGTCAATGTCCAACGCTGGCACGCGCAATGACCGCGCGCCCGCCGCGAACACCCGCAACATCCCGTGATGCACCCCAAGAATCGAAAACGGATCGCCATGCCGCGCCGCCAGAATCGCGGCGATGTCCGCCTCAGGCACCCATCGGGTCGCGTCAGCCACCTTGGGCCGGCTTCACACCCCAGATATCCTCGCAATATTCCCGGATCGCCCGATCGGACGAGAAATACCCGACCCCCGCCGTGTTCAACACGCTGGAGCGCCACCACGCCGCCCGATCGCGCCACCGCGCATCGACATCGCGCTGTGCGGCCATATAGGAATCGAAATCCGCGGAGACCAGAAAATGATCGTGATAGGTCAGCACGTCGATCAAATCGCGGAACCGGTCCGGCTGCATCGGTGAAAACAAGCCCGCGCCGATCGCGTCCAGCGTCCGCCGCAACGCCAGCGACCCCGCGATCGTCTCCCGCGCGTCGATGCCCTTGGCGCGCCGCTGCTCCGCCTCCGCCGCCGTCAGTCCAAAAATGAAGATATTCTCCGCCCCGACCCGTTCCCCAATCTCGATATTCGCCCCATCCAGCGTGCCGATCGTCAACGCGCCATTCAATGCCAATTTCATATTGCCGGTGCCCGACGCCTCCATCCCCGCCGTCGAGATCTGCTCAGACAAATCCGAAGCCGGAATGATCTGCTCCGCCCATGACACGTTGTAGTTCGGAATGAACGCGACCTTCAACAAGCCGCGGATCGAGGGATCGTTATTCACGACATACGCGACATCGTTGATTAATTTTATAATCAACTTCGCCCGATGATACCCCGCCGCCGCCTTCCCCCCAAAAATCTTGATCCTCGGCACCCATTCGCGATGCGGCTCGGCGCGAATGCTTTCATACAGAGCAACAGTTTCCAGAATATTCAGCAATTGCCGCTTATATTCGTGAATACGCTTGATTTGCGTATCGAATATCGCATCCGGATCAACCCGAATTTGCAACGTCTCCACGATCCGGTTCGACAGCGCCACTTTGTTGACCCGCCGGATCGCCGCCAACCGGTCATGCAATCCGGTATCGTCCGCGTGCGCCGCCAGATCCGCCAGGGCATTCGCGTCATCCAGCACCCGCGCCCCCAACACATCGGTCAGTTGCGCGGTCAAACCCGGATTGGCCTCGAACAACCAACGGCGGAACGTGATCCCATTGGTTTTGTTGGTGATCCGATCCGGATACAGTCCATTGAAATCGCGAAACACCGTGCTCCGCATCAAATCCGTGTGCAACACCGACACGCCATTCACCCGGTGCGAGCCCAAAAACGCCAGCGCGCCCATCTGCACCCGGCGCTCCCCATACTCATCGATCAGCGACACCGCCGACAGCACCCGCGCATCCGCCCGTCCCGACACCCGCAGCCGGTCCAGATGCAACCCGTTGATCAAATAAATGATCTGCATATGTCTGGGCAGCAACCGCTCCATCAAATGCACCGGCCATTTTTCCAACGCCTCAGGCATCAACGTGTGATTGGTATACGAGAACGTGGCGGTGGTGATCGCCCACGCCTCCTCCCACGCGATATCGTGCAAATCGACCAGCACCCGCATCAACTCCGCGATCGCGATCGCCGGATGCGTGTCGTTCAACTGGATCGCGTTATGCTCCGCGAGGCTCCGCACATCGCCGTGCTGATGCATGTGCCGGTAAATCAGATCGTGCAACGACGCGGCCGAGAAAAAATACTCCTGCCGCAACCGCAACTCCTGACCCGCGGCCGAATCCTCGCTGGGGTACAGCACCTGGGAAATCGCATTGGCCCGCGACCTGGCCGCCAACGCGCCGACATGGTCGCCCTGATTGAACGTATCCAAACGCAACGGATCGGGGGCCCGTGCCGACCACAGCCGCAACGTGTTCACGTGCTTGCCGCGCCAGCCCACGACCGGCGTGTCATAGGCCACCGCCTCCACCGTTTCGCCCGGTTCCCACACAAGGCGCGCGGTTCCGTCAGACTGTTCTTCACGCCGTACATTGCCGCCGAAACCGATCGAGTAACTGACCTCCGGCCGCTCGAACTCCCACGGATTGCCGAACGACAGCCAGGTTTCCGGATACTCCCGCTGCCACCCGTCTTTGATCACCTGACGGAACAGTCCGTGATTGTAACGGATGCCGTAACCATAAGCCGCGACCGACAACGTCGCCATGCTCTCCATGAAACACGCCGCCAGACGGCCCAACCCGCCATTGCCCAACGCCGCGTCCGGCTCCACCTCGCGCAACCGGTCCAAATCGACGCCCAATTCCGCCAGCGCCGCGCGCGTCGCCTCGGTCATGCGCAAATTGTTCAGCGAGTCGAACAACAACCGCCCGATCAGAAACTCCAACGATAAATAATAGACCCGCTTGCGCCCCTCGACATACGTCGCGCGGGTCGAGGTCATCCACCGGTCGACGATCCGGTCGCGCACGGTCAAAGCGGTGGCGACGAACCAGTCGCGGTCGGCGGCCATCGCCGGGTCCTTGCCGACGGCATAGGTCAGCTTGGCCAGAATATCGCGCCGCAACGACGCCACGTCGTCACCCTGCGCCGGTAACGCCAAACGGTTCGCGGCGCGGATCAGGGCTTCGTCGGCATCGTTCATGCGGGTCTGTCCTTGAATGGGCGCCTCGCGTGCTAACATTTTCCCGGCTTGGGCGTATATAACGAAGCTGGCAGATCAGGAGGGCGCCGCCCTCCTGAACCTCCGGCCAAGGGCGATAGCCCTTGGATCCCGCGGATGCGATGTATGAAAGCCGCGGGTGAAAAATCGGCCGCCCGGGCGCATGCCGCCGTTCGGATGGCTTCGAAATCTTCATCCAGCACACGTGTTGTTAATTCAACCAGCGCGTCCAGGTCCGACCACAGGAAGCCGTCTTCTCCGTGATTGATGATCTCTCTCGGCCCCCCCGCGTTGAACGCCATCGCGACACACCCCGCCGACATCGCCTCGACGATGCTGATCCCGAAATGCTCCGCCTGGCCGGGCGCCGCGAGCAGATCCGCGCCCATCCCCGCCGCATGCCAATACACGCTGGCGTCCCGGTACAAATCCGTCAGCGCCGCGCCCGGCGCATTCACGTGAAACACGATCGGATGCCGCTCCGCCATGCGCCGCAACCCCAACAGATGCGCCTGATGCACGGGCTCCGGCAACGACGAGCCCGCCAAATGCAATTCCACCAGCCCGTCATAAGTCTCGCGCAACGCCATAAACGCCGCGATCAGCAGATCATGCCGCTTATTATGCTCACCCGCGAAAAACCGCCCCACGCTCAAAATGATCCGCTTCTTCTCAACCCCACCCCGGCCAATCTGAGGCACCGGAGCGTACGTCACCGCGATCGGCATGGCCGGCAATTGAAGCGCGCTCAATCCCGCGAAAATATGCGCCCTGGTATACTCCGAATACGCGATAATCGCCCGATAATCCCCCATATCCGCTCCTCCTGGGCCGCCCGGAAACGGAAACTGGCACACGTAATAATTCGCCCGCCCCCGCCCCACCACCTGAACCGGCAACGTGTTCCCCAACACGATCATCACATCTGGCGGCGGCGCGGCCCGGAACGCCGCCTCGTCCGCCATCGCGCATCCCGTCAGATCCAGCCCGAACAGCCGGCCAAGCCGCGCCAGCCTGGCCCAACTATACGGATGCGGCGTCACGATCGTGACCGCGTGATCCCCCGCCATCGCCGCCGCGATCGTCAACACCACCCGCTCCCCGCCGCCGGGATTGAGCGCATAGGGCGTGTAGATCACCGCCGACCGCGCTTGTTCCACGACGGCGAGACCCGATATCGGATAGGGCGCGACATCGGGCGCCCGCGCGCCGCTCAACCACAGATCGATGAAGGTATGCCGGTTGATCTCCGCCGCCGCGCCGCGCTGTTGCTCCGCCATCGCGTCGCCGTTGGCCGATGCGCCTTCGATATGAACCACGCGCGCCTCCGGGCACAGCCACACCGGATGCCCCATCGCGCGCAGCCGGAAACATAAATCCACGTCCTCATAATACGCCGGCTCATACGCCGGATCGAAACCGCCCGCCGCATGAAAACGCGCTCGCGGCAGCAGCAGACACGCCGCCGAGATATAATCGACCGGCTCTTGAACCAGCCCCTCGGGAACCGCCTGTCCGCGCCAATGCCGCTCCGGCACGCCGTTAGCGCCGATCGTCCCGCCCGCTTCCTGCGCGCGTCCATCCGGGAACAAAAACAGCGGACCCGCCGCGCCCGCCTCGGGGTGCGCGAGCAGTCCGTCACGCAATCGTTCCAACCATCCCGCCTCCGGAAACGCGTCATTGTTCAGCAGACAGAGGAAGGATCCCGAGGCCTGCTCGGCCGCGATGTTATTCGCCTCGCCGAAGAAACGATTAATTCCCAGTGCCAACAACCGCACCCCATCGCCCAAACCGCGCAAGGACGCCAGATCGGACGCCGCGCTACCATTATCGACGATAATGATCTCGTAACGAACGCCGGTGGTCACAGCCCATGCGTGACGCACACACGCCAGGGTCAGCGCGGCGGCGTTCCAGTTGACGATCAGGATCGACACCTCCGGCGCGGCCGAACCGCACCACATCCGCGCCGTCGCCAGAGCTCCGGGCATCCGCGGCGCCGGCAACCACGGAAACGCCGCCGCCGCCACGCCCCCAACCTCCGGCGGGCGCCGCAAAGTCCCCGCGATCGCCGCGTGCATCGCGGACCATGACGGAGCCGCATACCCCGCCCGGATCCGCGCCTCCGCCGCCGCAAGCCGGATGGGATCATCCAAAGCCAAGCGCAGGCACGCGTAAGCCGCCTCGGCGTCATCGGGCGGAAAATACCAGGCCAAATCCCCGGCGTGCTCCCGGATCACCGGCAAATCCGAACTCAGGCATAATTTGCCGAAACTCAGACTTTCCGCGACCGGCAATCCATGCCCCTCGCTCAACGAGGGAAAGATCGTCAGCAGACAATCCCGATACAGCCGCGCGATCTCCGCATCCGCCGCCCCGCTCAGCACGACGATGCGCCCCGAGCGGACCAAAGCGGCGATGTCCTCGGACCCATCAACGATCCCCCCTTGGGCGATCCCCCTTTGGGCGATTCCCCCGTGGGCGATCCCCCTTTGGGCGATCCCCCTTTGGGCGATTCCCAGATCGTCGCGGCCCGCCAGCACCAGTCGCGGCGCGCGATCGCCCAACGCCGCCACCAGCCGGACCCAAAGCCGGCACGCCAGAATTTGGTTTTTGCGCGCATCGATCGTGCCGACGCACAGCACAAAATTCCCGCCGTCCACCGCCGCCGCCGCCGCCGTCTGATCCGGCGCCACCGGCCGCGCGCCAAACCGCATTGCCACGATCTCCGCGCGCAGAGCCACCCCCGTCAGCACGGCCCATCGCCGGATTTCATCGCCGACCAGAAGGCTCGAGACGAACACGAACCGCGCCTGTTGCAAAATCGGCGTCAGCCGCGCGGCGAACAGCGTCAGATGCTCTGGACTTACGAACTCCGGATGCTGAAACGGAATGATATCGTAAATGAACACGCTGAACGCCACACCGTCTTGCGTCAGCCGATTGAAAATCCCGCCATGCGGCGCGGTCCAGATCGTTCCGGTGAACAACACGTGATCGCCCGCCTCTGGCGACCGCGCGCCCCCCCAATCCACCCGCGCCGGCGGTGTCATGCCCGCATGCGCCGCCAGCAGCGCCGCCGCCGCCGGATCCAGCACCAACGCCGGTTCCACCCCGCCCGATCCCGCCACACCCGACGCCGCCACGCCCGACGCCTCCACGCACGGCGCGAACCCATCCTCGCCCGCCGCCAAAAACAGCTCGATCGTCACCCGCCCGATGCCCGTCACCTGACCATGGTCGCGCAACCACGCCACCGTATCGCCGAGGTAATGCCACACATGCCCGCTCGTCTCCGACCGCGCGATCCGAGGAACCGCCACAGGCACCGCCACACGTACGTCGCCGGCCCGCCGCGCCTCACGTGCGTCGCCGGTCCGCCGCGCCTCACGTACGTCGCCGGCCCGCCGCGCCACAACCCGCGCCAACCAGCGCAACCACCGCGTCACCCGCCAACTGGAGGACCGGTACACCGCCGCCAGCGCCGCCTCACTTCGCTCCGCCCGCGCCCGCCACGCCGCCACGTCCCGTTCCTGAATGTCCGCCGGCAACGGCGCTCTGACCTGTATCCCGCCAGAAGCGGTCTCATAAATCATCCCCCCGGAGCCGAGATCCAGCGCCTGGTCAGATGCCACCGCCAGCCAATACCCCGCGTCCCTTAGCGGTCCGGCCCCCCACAGCCCGTCCCGCCGCGCCTCTGTGCCCGCCTTTGCGAACAGCGCCCCCCGGACCGCGTGCACCCCAAACACCGCGACATGCGCGAAGCCGAGGGTCAGCCGCGCCACGCCGTCTTGCTCCGGCGCCCCCACCACCAGCCACCCGCCAGGCCGCGCCAAACGCCGCGGCGCCTCCGCCGTTCGCCAATTTTTCGCGGTCAGCAGCACCACCACATCGGCCGCCGCCGCGCCGGTCCCGCCGTCGGCGCTGATATCCAGCACGCGGCGCCCCTCGCAGATCGTTTCAATAAACAAATAACAGAGTTGACGGAGCCGCTCACTCCCCCCCTCCGCGCGCCCATCCGCTCCGTGGCGCGCCCGCTCGCGATCGTCTGTCATCCCGCCGACCCTAAACCCTCCGGCCCCGCCAGGCCAGCGGGCCGCGATTGTAACAGCCGCGCCCGCTCACACGCGATTGTAACAACTGTGATTTACCGCACAATCACGGCCGTTCCCGCCCCCAAAATCTCACGAAACCCGCGATAATGGTTATTATATCTAATTTGACGCCTGACCGTCATAACCGTTCCATATTTGCGTCAAAATGTGCTTGCGGTTAACGAAATATTTACCGTAGATTACCGTCCGTTAAGGGAAAAGCACGCGTTCAGGGAACAGCTTATTACCATGAATCAAATTATGTCGTCGTTACGCCGTCTCACCGGCGTGTCTCGCAAACGTCTGATGGCCTCCACCGCCCTCTCGCACCGTTTTGAGTTTGAAACGCTCGAACCGCGCGTCCTGATGTCCGGCGACCTCCTACCGGTCCACGGATCCATCGACGTGCCCGGCCAAACCGACCGTTACACCTTCACCTTGACCGAGGCGAAGGACATCTATTTCGACAGCCAAACCCCCAACAGCACCCAAATCGACTGGTCCCTGACCGGCCCGCGCGGAATGGAGGTCTCGGCCCAACCTCTCGCCTACGCCGACTCGTTCAACCAGGCCGGACGCGCCAGCCTCAGCCTCGTGCCCGGCGACTACACCCTCAGCGTGTTCGGCGCGGGTGCGGCCACCGGGGCCTATGATTTCCATCTGCTCGACCTCGCCAACGCCACCGCCGTTACGCCCAACCAGCGCGTCGATGGCACCCTGAACCCCGGCGACGCCACCGATCTGTACCGCTTCACCGCCGCCGCGGGCGATACGGTCTTCTTCGACAGCCACGCTTTGAACGGCCAATCGACCGCCTGGCGCGTCGTCGGACCCGAGGGTACGCTGGTCTTCGGCCCGCAAAACCTCGGCCAGGATCCCGCCGTCTCCACCCTGACCCGCGACGGCGTCTACACCGTCATGATCGAGGGCAATGTCGATCAAACCGCCCCCGCCGCCTACAGCTTCACGGTCTTCCCCGCCGCGACCTC
>JAYVXQ010000127.1:0-6660 GCA_043785025.1 Acetobacteraceae bacterium | reverse complement strand
CCATGCAAATACAGATAATCCTGATAGCGGTTATCCTCGAACCAAACCCGCGCCACATCGGACGCTTTCTGCCCCACCGTCACGACCTGCAGTCCGATGACATCGCGTTGCGCGTCGTCGACATCGCGGAAGAAATCCGCGAGGCACTCGCCGTCTTCCTTCGGCTGCCGCGGCATGGTGAAGCGCGCCCGTTCGGTCGTGCCATCCAGATCGAAAATGATCAGATCGTTGCCCTGACCGGCGGCGGGCCAATAGCCATAGGCCGCCTGAGGCTTCAGAATATCCTGCTCAGCGCACAAGGTCAGCATCCGCCGCATCACCGGCCGCAATTCCTGCTTCGCCCACCCCAGAAAATCCTCGAGGGTCTTGCCCTGTTTGCGAAACCCCCATTGGAATTGATACAGGCTGCGCTCGTTGACATAGGGAACGATCGCCTTTGGATCCGCCTCGATCACCCGCGCCCCCCAGAACGGCGGCGTGACCGGAGCTACATCCCGGGTCAGCCGGTGCCGCCGTTCCCGCACGACCTGGATATCGACCGGACGAAACGCCTTGGCATCGGCCTGACCCAGAGTGCGTGTCGTATTGCGTGACTTTCCAACGCGCTTCGCCTGCACCGCCGCCAGATAATCGTCGAACCCGTTGCCGGTGACGCGATCCATCAAATGCAGCCCGTCGAACGCGTCGCGCGCGTAAGCCACCCGGCCCGAGGCGTAAGCGCGGACGCAATCATCCTCGACATAATTCCGCGTCAGCGCGGCACCGCCAAGCAGTACCGGAATTTCCAGCCCCTGGCGCGACATTTCCTCAAGATTCTCTCGCATCACCACGGTGGATTTGACCAGCAAACCACTCATGCCGATCGCATGCGCCCGATGCGCCGTCACCGCCTCGATCATGTTCTTCAACGGCACCTTGATGCCCAGATTGACGACGCGATAGCCGTTATTGGTGAGGATGATATCCACCAGGTTCTTGCCGATGTCGTGCACGTCGCCCTTCACCGTGGCCAGCACGATGGTGCCTTTCTCCTGACCCTCGATTTTCTCCATCATCGGTTCAAGATACGCGACGGCGGCCTTCATGGTCTCGGCGCTTTGCAGAACGAACGGCAATTGCATCTTGCCCGCGCCGAACAATTCGCCGACCACTTTCATCCCGTCCAGCAGCACGTCGTTGATGATCGTCAACGGCGGCAGCGTCTTCAACGCGTCGTCCAACTCGTCCGTCAGCCCCTTGCGGTCGCCATCGACGATGCGATCCTTTAACCGCCCCTCGACCGTCTCGGCGCGAACCTTCTTCGCGGTATCGGCGGCTTTCTTGCCCGCGAACATCGCCAGCAGAGCATGCAACGGATCGTACCCCTCGGCGCGGCGATCGAAGATCAGATCCTCGCAGACCTTCACCTCCTCGGGTGCCAGCAAATGCAAGGGCCGGATCTTCGACACATGAATGATCGCGCCGCTCATGCCCGCGCGCGCCGCGTGATCCAGAAAGACCGAGTTCAGCACGGCCCGCGCCGCCGGGTTCAACCCGAAGCTGACATTCGACAATCCCAGAATGATCTGCACCTCGGGGAATTCCGCGCGGATCGCCGCGATCCCCTCCAGCGTCCATTGCGCCAGCTTGCGGTCATCCTCGTTGCCGGTCGCGATCGTGAAGGTCAGCGGATCGATCATCAGATCGGATTGCGCCAACCCGTGCTGGTTACAAGAGAAATCGATCAGGCGGCGGGCAATACGGATCTTATCCTCCGGCGTCTTCGCCATGCCCACCTCGTCGATCGTCAGCGCGATCACCGCCGCGCCAAACTCCTTCGCCAGCCGCAACCGATCGGCGGCATGCTGCTCGCCATCCTCGAAATTGATTGAGTTGATGATCGGCTTGCCGCCATGCAGCTTCAGCGCCGCCTCGATCACCGGGGTTTCCGTGCTGTCGATCACCAGCGGGCTGTTGACCGCGGCGGTGAAGCGGCGGATCACCTCCAGCATTTCCGCCGTCTCATCGCGCCCCACGAACGCCGTGCAAATGTCGAGCGAATGGGAGCCTTCGCCGATCTGCTCGCGCCCCATCGACACGCAGCCGTCCCAATCGCCTTTTTCCTGCAATTCGCGCCATTTTTTCGAGCCGTTGGCGTTGCACCGCTCGCCGATCGCGAAGATCGCGTTCTCCTGGCGTAACGGCACCGCCTGATACAGGCTCGCGACCCCGGGCACCCACACCGATTTGCGTAAGACCGGCGCCGGCCGATGGCCGCCATGCTTGCGCAGCATCGCGTCAAGTGCGGCGATATGGCCCGCCGTCGTGCCACAGCAGCCGCCGATCAAATTGACGCCGTTTTCGATCACGAACCGTTCCATCCAGGTCGCCAGTTCATCGGCCCCCAGAGGATAATAAGTTTGTCCATCGACCAACTCCGGCAATCCGGCGTTCGGCTGCACCGACAGCAATCCCGGCCAGACACCCGCGAGATAGCCGACATGCTCGGCCATTTCGCGCGGTCCGGTGGCGCAGTTCAATCCAATCAAAGGCACATCCAGCGCGTGCACGACGGTCGCGGCGGCGGCGATGTCGGGCCCGACCAGCAGCGTGCCGGTCGTCTCAACCGTGACCTGGACGAAAATCGGCGTATCGGTGCCCGCCGCCGCCCGCGCGCGTTTGGCGCCGTTCACCGCCGCCTTGATCTGCAACGGATCCTGGCAGGTTTCGATCAGGATCGCGTCGACCCCGCCGGCGATCAGCCCGCGGCATTGTTCCGCCAGCGCGTCGCGCAACGGATCGTACGCGATATTGCCCAATGACGGGAGTTTCGTGCCGGGACCGATGCTGCCGATGACCCAGCGATGCCGGTTGTCGGAAAAACTCTCCGCCGCCTCGCGCGCCAGTTCGCCGGCGACTTTATTGATCTCGAACGCGCGCTCCGTCAGGTCGAACTCACCCAATGTGATGGGCGAGGCGCCGAACGTGTTGGTCTCCACCATGTCGGCGCCGGCGGCGAAGTAGCCGCGATGGATGTCGCGCACCAGGTCGGGCCGCGACAACACCAGCACGTCGGTGCAGTTTTCCTGGCCCCAGTAGTCTTTCTCGACGTCGAGCGTCAGCGCCTGAACCATGCTGCCCATGCCGCCGTCGCACAACAGAACGCGGTCGCGGAGGGCGTCCAGAAGGTGAGGGCGGCTCATGGCGTGGTCCTTTGGGTGAGAGTGATCGTGTGAGGGGAGGGCGGGGCTTTGCCCCGGACCCCACCAGGAGGCGCTGCCTCCTGGACCTCCGCCAAGGGCGATAGCCCTTGGATCCCATGGGTTTGGGGTTTGTAATGGGAGGGGGGCCCGCCCGGAGGTTGTTGGGTCGGTGTCGGCCCCGCTCCCATCACAAACCCCCAAAGATGGCGGTCCAGGGACCCTGTCCCTGGTTGGGCTCCAAGGGGCAGAGCCCCTTGGTGGCGCCCGGGGCAAAGCCCCGCCTTCCCTTCAAACATAACTCTCAACCGAGGCCTCCCGCCGCGCCGCCATCGTCCGCGTCGCACTCCAGATCCGCACATCCAAGGGCCCGGTAATGGTGACCGCGTCACCGGCGTCAAGCCCGGAAAGCCTGAAGAATTCGTTAACGTCCGCGTCCGGAAATCCCAACCACCGATGCGCCCGCGCGCTCGCCAGATCGGCCCGCGCATGCGCCGCCAGATCGATAACGATCAGCCGCCCGCCCGGAGCCAGCACCCGCGCCGCCTCCGCCACCGCCCCCGCCGGATCCTCCGCGTAATGCAGCACCATCTGCAGCATCGCGACGTCGAAACTCCCATCCGCCAGGGGCAGCCGGTACATATCGGCCTGCCGCACCGAGCAATGCGCGAGATGCGTCTGCGCCAGCCGCGCCCGCGCCAGAGCCAGCATCGCCTTGGACGCGTCGATCCCGATCGCCTGACGGAACCGCGGCGCCAGCAGTTCCAGCGCCCGTCCGGTGCCGGTGCCGATATCCAGCAATAGTCCACGCTCGACGGGCGCGATCAGCCGCGACAGCTCTGCTTCGACCTCGCGCGCGGGCAATTCCAGCGCCCGCATTTCGTCCCAGTCGGCACCCTTCAGACGGAAGCTTTCGGACGCGATGCGCGCCCGCTCCGCCAGCACCCGCGCGGCCTGGCGCCGGTCCGCCTCCAGGATCGTGTCATCCTCCGGCAGCCGCGCGATCAGATCCCGCGCCAGATCGCCGGTCGTCGTGCGCGGCAGTCCGAACCAGACATTCGCTCCCTCCCGCACCCGGTCCAGCAGACCGCAGTCGCATAACAGCTTCAAATGCCGCGACAATCTGGGCTGCGACTGGCCCAGAATCTCGGTGAATTCCATGACGCAGAAGCTGCCCCGCGCGGCGAGCGCCAGCAGCCGGAGCCGTGTGGGTTCGGCGGCGGCGCGCAAACTGGCGAGCAGGTGATCCATGGCCATTTCATGACATAAAGATATGCTTATGTCCAACGGGTAATTTTTCCCGCCGATCACATGCGCGCCGCGATCACGATATACCCGGGTTTCGTGGAAATCCGGGTATACGCGCCCAGGGTTGGCGTGGCGGCGGGCGTGAAACCAAAACGATACCCGGGTTTCGTGGAAATCCGGGTATACGCGCCCAGGGTTGGCGTGGCGGCGGGCGTGAAACCAAAACGATACCCGCGTTTCTGAGTGATCCGGGTATATCACGCTTATATGGCGAAACTTTTACATGGCCTCGTGATTTTCGTGTATTGACCTTTGTAATGAAACGTAAACGGCGCAACATCGCGAGGCACGATGGCACCCGAAAAATCCCCGCCGGGGAAACTCCCGCCGGGGAAACTCCTGCCGGGGAAACTCCTGATCGTCGATGACCACGCCGGCATGGCGGTTTCGATCCAAATGGTCGCCGAAACCCTCGGTTTCGCCTGCCAAACCGTGAACGATCCGGAGGAGGCGACCGCCGCCTACGTGGCGTTCAAGCCCGATATTCTCATCCTCGACATGATGATGCCCGAGAAAGATGGGCTGGAGGTGCTGCAGGAGGTTTTGCGAACGCAGGTTCCATCCCGCATCATTCTGATCTCGGGTTATGGCGACGGGTTTCTGCGACTCGGCCGTCAAATGGCCCGCGGCTATCAAAAACAGGTGGTTGAAGTGTTGAAGAAACCGTTCCGCCGGGAAGACCTCGTGCTCCTTCTGACCGGGCGTCCGTGTTCGGCGAATTGACATTCGGAACGTTCATTACACCAGAAATGAATAACAACCGGTGGTCGTTGGTAAAAAATAAAAATTGAAAATATAATCAAAAATTCAATCGCCTCCGCCCGCGTGAGTAATCTATTTACGGTTGCATCAATCTCCGGTAAGTCTCGTAAACGGACCTGGCCGCTCGGTATTTACGATTTTATGTAGCAACTCCCCGGAGGATTCACCATGGACGAAGTCGTCAGACAAGCACTGGAAAATGTCCGCGGTAACCGGAACGACCCGGAATGGTCGACCATGATCCCCAATCAACGCGCGTCGCTGATTTATCAGGAAATGCGCCGTCTCGACCTCGAAACCGCGCGCTCCGGCCATGCCCCTCAACCGCCGGTCAAACCCTGACGAGCGCCGCCCTCACCCAAACTCATTCATCCTCACAAACGATCGGTACCGGGACGGGCGCATTCAAAAAATCGCCCAACCCGCCGACCTCACCACACCGCTTGACGTCTGACCCGCGCGTCGGACAAAACCGCCCATGCGCGCCAAACCGCCCAACCCGGGCCCGCCCATCAACGAAGCCCGCCGCCTGCGGGAAGCGGAGGCGTTGCGCGACAATCTCCGCCGCCGCAAAGAACAGCAGCGCGCCCGTCAGGCGCCGGCGGTCAAGGATCAGGACAGTCAGCCTTCGACCACGCCGCCCGAGCCCACCGCCTGACCGGCCCGTCCGGGATCACGGCCGCGATCCCGCCACATCCCAAACGACAGCAGAATCGCGCATCCCGCCAGAATCAACGGCGCGTCCAGCCAGATCGCCTCACGCGGCCAGGATCGGAACGCCGCCGTCACCATCCAGGACAGAAACAACCCCAGGCAGCACACCTGCAAACCATGCCGGCCCGCGGCCGCCAGCCACCGCGCCGGCGCGCGCCGCATCCACGCGGCATCGCGCGGCGTGACCCGCGCCACCACCAGCGCCAGAGCCAGCGCCAGCGCGTTCTTGCCGATAACCCAGTCGTTCTCGGGAATTCCGGTCTGAAATGGCAACGCCCCGAGCCAGTCCAACCGTAATAAAAACCCGACCACCAGAATAAAAACCGCCAAACCGGTCAGCCCCCGCGAGTCCGGCGCGGCCCGCCCCAACAGCAGCATCCGCCGGCCGAACCACGCGCCCAGAATGAACAAGATCCGCCACGCGAAGGGGTTCAGCCGGATGCCAACCCCCAAACCCGGTGGCATCAGTCCCCCGACCCACGCCGCCCCATACAACGCCACCGAAGGCAGCAGCGCCATCGCGCCAATCCGTGTTTCCAACCACATGAACGCCGGCAACATCGTCATCGACCACGGAAAAGTCGGCAAAATATCCATGGATACCCGGATCTCTCCGAAATCCGGGTATCCTTTTGGTTTTGCGCCCGCCGCCACACCAACCCTGGGCGCGTATACCCGGATTTCTCCGAAACCCAGG
>JAYVXQ010000126.1:0-6766 GCA_043785025.1 Acetobacteraceae bacterium | reverse complement strand
CCGAGACGGCCTGTTTCGGGTCGCAGGCATCGTCGGCGATGTTCAGCACCAGTTTCTGACCGAGGACGCCGCCGGCCTTGTTCAGGTCCTCGACCGCCTGGATCGCGCCGGTTTTCATCTGCTCCCCGGCCGCGGCATTGGATCCGGTCAACGGACCGGCCACGCCGATTTGCAGATCGGCCGCCAGCGCGGGCCACGAGAGCAATCCAGCGAAGGCGGCTCCCAACAAGGTTTTTTTCAGCATCGCTTGTCCCCATTGTGATTCGGTAACGCGCAAGCCTAATCCCCGTCCGAAAAAAGCGCCAGAATCGGGTGGTGGTCGCGTCGTCGCTCAGTCCGCGTGCGGCGGATAGCGCAGGCTTCGCGCCTGAAGGTCCGCGGCGTCGATCGGCCAACGCACCGCGTCGCGCCCGATCGCGCGGATTTTACGCGCGAGAATATAGGAAGTGGCCATTCCCGTGTGGACTGGCATCTCCAGCCAAGGGGGCATCCGTAACGCCGGGGAATGATAAATTCTGACGGGATTGAGCATCCCGGCGTCCACGACCTCGAACCCGGTCGCATGCCCGTAAAGCACCTTCAACGCCTCATCGGTCATGCGCCAGAAATCGTTGGGCATTTCGTGCACCGGGAAGGTCTGCGGAACGACATGTAGCACGAGCCCGCCATCGGCCAGCACCGCGTTGATTTCCGCCGCGACAACCCAGGGCATCGCGAGATGCTCCATCACCGCGAGCGAAAACACGCCGGACACCGAACCCGCCGGGAAGCCGGCGCTCAACCGGTGGGCATCCGCGACGATATCGACCCCGGGCGCGGGATGAATGTCGACCCCGGGCGCGGGATGAATGTCGACCCCGATGTGTTGGCATTCCGGCGCGAATCGCGACGCCTGAAGGATGGAGGCCTGGCCCACGACCCGCGCGCCGATTTCAACGACGACACCGCCCATTGTTTTCATCGCCGCGATAAATTGATCCAGCGGGGGCGTTGCGGCGGGGTCATTCGCGGATTCATGCGCTTCGCCGGCGTCCGGCGGCGGGACCACGTCGACCTCGACACACCCTTCCCGCGTCACGATGACCAGGGACACCGGCCTGAAGGGCTCGCAGGCCAAATAAAGGGCGAAACCGCCGCGGCTTAAACGGTCGTCGCCGAAATGAAGTCCGACATCGGGCCGGTCGATGATTTCGCGGGTCACGCTGGTGGCACCACCGCTTGTCAGTCGGATTTCCTCGATTTCCGTGCCGGAGGCATGCGCCCACCCCCGGACATAGACGCCGTGGACGTCGCACCAGAGCTGGTCGATGTGATGGGCGGCGCGGAATTCAACCATGCGACGCGCGTCCGTCCGGGCGCAGGGTCCCGTGCGGGAAGATCACCAAATCGCCTGACTTACGCGGCGGGATCAGCGGCGAGATGGCGCCCGCGAGCGCCGCATCGAGGTCCGCCGGTGAGGCCAACGTGAGAGCTGGCCCCGGGTACTCGGCCGCGATTTTTATCCAGGCGTATCCCGCCCGTTCGCACACGTAAAAAAACAGCCGCTCGATCGCATGCGCCAGGGTCCCGTCGACCTGCCCGGTCTCGATCGGAAAATCGTCAAACGAGAGATCGAGTTCCAATAATGGCCGCAGCGCGCCGGTCCGCGTCCAGAACATCGACCCCGACGGCATATCCAGCGGGACACCGGGATCGATCGCGATGCCCATGCGGTTCGCGAGACTTTCGGCGGCCTCGAGATTGGGCCCCCATTTGATCCCGCTCGCGATCGGACCGAAATGATGGGCGGAGATCATCCCGATCGCCGGACGCCGCGCGAAGATTTCAAATATCCCCGAAACGATGCCGGGAGATCCCGCCAGGCTGTTGGTCAGATGCCGCCGCCATCCGTCCAGGGTGGACGCGTGCGGGGATTTTTTGGAGTGCAGGAACAGAACGAAATCATACGCGCCATAAACATCCCGGAAGCCCGACAGCTTCGCCCCGATATCGCGGCCGCGGTTGGGGAAAACGCGGATCTCCGGCGTGCCTTGCGTCCAGCCCTTGAATGAGGCGCGGATCGCCCGCGCCCGCTTCGTATCGGTGGTCGAAATGAAAAGATCGAAGGGCACCGGAATATTTTCGAGCGGTTCGCGAAACTCAATGCCCAGATCGGTGTGAAACAAATGCAAAATCACGGCAACCCGTGGCGGGACGGCTGGTGGCGGGGGGGCATAGCCAAGCGGCAACGCGACCATCTTCGTCGCGACCTCCGGTGCCGCCGTCATCGGTGCGGGTGGGGCCGGCGCGTCCAGCGCCCAATCCAACTGTTGCCTCGTTTCTTTCAGCGATCGCCGCAACAATGTCATGCGCTGGCTGTCGAATGTCCCGGCGGACATGGCCGCGACCGCGCCGCGCCCACCCCGCCGCAAACGAACATGAAACTCACATCCCGCTGTCACGCCGCTGGTTTCCGCCCGCCAGTCGCATAAGCCCAGAGCGCAGGTTTCAAGCAGAATGAGTTCGAATGTGGCGGGCGTGAGCTTCCAGGCGTGAAAGTCGGAATAAGCGGCGGTACCGGTCCTGGCCTCCAGCTTCGCCATCGCCTCAGCGAAGTCGTCAGCAAAACGTAACGTTCCCACGGGGGCCTGTCCCCAGGCACCCTGTCCATCGTTCATGACGGCATAAGCGAGATGCTCGAAGGCGGTCCTGCCGCCATGGCGCGTGCGTTTGGCGTCATGCGCCTCGATGACATCGGCGGTGGTGGTCGGCGGGCGGAAGAAATCGAAACAATATCTTTTGTCCGGGATCGCGAGGATGATCGTCCCGTCAGGTTTCAAAAGCCGCGCCGCCGCGTCGAGGAAACCCAGCAGATCAGGTGTGTGTTCAGCGGATCGCTGGCGATGTGCGCCTTCAACCGCTGTTCAAAAATCTGATGATCGCCGGCGCGATCGCGCGCGGCTTTTTGTTCGATGGCGTCAAGATAATGTTCAACCGCGGCGAACGGCGTCCAGATCAGCCGCTGTCCGTGCGCGCGAAGCCGTTGACAGAGGTCGAACACCGCCAAATAGGGCGATGGCCCGTCATCGCCAAAGCCGCCCATGTCGATGAACGCCGCGCGCCGCACCGCGAAGCACGAGGGATTGAGCATGGGAACATCGCGCGTCAGACAAAATATCCCGAAATAGCCGGGATCATCGTCGTGAATGTCTTCGTCCGGCTGAAGCATCCGCATGCAGCCGCCAAAATCATCAATCGTGCCGTTCCGGAAATTGATCCGCGGCCCGCACCCCGCGACGTCCGGCCGGATGACGTGGGAGACCAGCTCCTCCAACCATAACGGAGAAGACACGATATGCATGGCGGGATCGGTGAAGATCAGAATTTGACTGCCGCGGAATGATTCAGCCGCGAGTTGCCGCGCCTGTGTCCAGCTCATCGCGTTTCGACGCCGGACAATCCGCGTCTCCGGCCGCTCGCGCGCGGCGGCCAGTGCGATTTCGACATGCGGGCCGACGGTTTCGTCACCGGCGATGACGATCTCGTAATTCGGATATTGCGTACGGCAGGTCAATGCGTGAAGGAACGACGTCAGCCCCAGGGTTTGGCGATCGACGGAAATAATGATCGACACCGCGGGGGCGTTGGCTGGCACGGGATACACCACCCGGGACCATTGCGGGTGCGTTGGGCTGGCTTCGACCCTGGCCACGATGTGATCGCGAGTCAGATGATCCGCGACGGCACGGCGCGCGGCGTCGATGCAAGCCTCGGCCGCGATGTCGGAAAAAGATTCGCGCCGCGTGGCGCGCCGCCAATGATACAGAATCGCGGGAAGATGAATGATCTGGCCAGGCTCCGATGCGTCGATGACGCGCAACGCCAAATCATAATCCTGGCTGCCATCGAAGCCCGCGCGCATCCCGCCAAGCCGCGTGATCACATCGCGCCGGTAGACGCCAAGGTGGCTGACAAGGTTCTGACCAAGCATGACATCGCGATTCCACCCCTGTTTAAAACAGGGATTATAGCGCCTGCCGTTTTCGTCGATCTGGTCTGAATCCGAGAAGATGAGGGTCGCCGCCGGATTATTGGCGATACACGAGGCCACTTCATATAACGCGGTCTCATGCAGGATATCGTCATGATCCAGCAACGCCACGAACGCGCCGGTCGCGAGCGCCAACGCGGCATTGGTGGACGCGACGATGCCGCCGTTCCCCGGCCGCCGGATCAGCCTGACGCGGGCATCGCTGTCGGCGAATTGTTTCAGCAACGGCCAGACATGCGGCCTGGTGGAGGCATCGTCGGCGATGCACAGTTCCCAATTGCCATACAGCTGACGTTTGACCGACAGGATCATGTCGGTCAAATTGGATTGACCGGTATTATAAACCGGAACGACGACCGAGATCAGCGGTCCGGGCTCAAGCGCCTGAATATGCTCCGCGATCGCGAGGCGATCGATCGGCGTCAATTTTTCGCATTCAACGATCCAGCGCGCATAGGTGTCGACCCGCTTGCGGCCTTCGGCATAACCGAAACGAATATAATGCAGTAGGGGATTGATGTTCAAAGCCTGGACATCGGGATTGGCCTGAAGATACGCCCTCGTACTGAACCCCGGACCGGGATCGCGGCCCTCTTGGGCGCCCGAGCGCAGATAGTGCTTGGCCGCGTCGATCCCCACCCCCGCGACATCCGGATAGGACCGGTGATACCAGTCCGCGTCGAACCATTTCGAGTCCCGCACGCTCGCGATATCCTCAGCGGCGACGCCGGATGCCGGCGTCCGGCCCTCGGCGGCGCCAAAGCGGAGGTAATGCAGCAGCGCGTCGATCCCCACCCCCGCGACATCCTCATGCGCGGCGAGATAAGCGCCGGTGCTAAAACGCGGACCGGGATCGAACGCGGCGTTGGATCCGTGTTCGAGAAAATGCCGCGCGGGATCATGGCCTTCCGCCGCCACGGCGGGATATTGACGCGCGTACCAAACAGCGTCGAAAAATTCCGAAGCGGCGATGCAGGCGCGATCGAGCTCCGGCGCGTCAGGATAGTCGGTTGGTGCGGGCTGATCGCCGGTCAGCATCGATCGGCGCGGTTCGAAAGTCGGGACACATCAAAACCCGGCGAGAAGATCCGGCGAATTCCGGTGGGGCAACCGCGCATGAGCGCGAATATGACAAACAGCGGCATCGACGGGTCCCACGGCACGGTCGGCCGCAACAGGGTGGGGCCGCGTTCCGGTTCGTGCAAGCCGGTCGTTTGGCGCCCAACCGGATCGCGGGATATAATCCGTCGTGACATGGCCGATCCGGGCGCGACAACCACCGGACTGTTCCGGGAAAGGAAACCAGCGATGAAAGCATCGTTATTCTATCTGCCAAGCATCGGCAGCCGGGCCGAAATCGAGGCCGGCATGGCGGGAATGCGGCCGGATTTGTATCAGCGTATGCTGAAGGAATTGTCCGAGCAAATCCGCCTCGCCGACGATCTGGGTTATGATTCGGTGAGCTTCACCGAGCATCATTTCCATATCGAGGGGTTCGAGATGTCGCAAAACCCCGTGCTGCTCGACCTCTATTTCGCCATGCAAACCAAACGCATCCGCGTCGGGCAGTTGGGCATTGTGCTGCCGGCGGCGAACCCGATCCGGGTGGCCGAGGATATCGCGATGCTGGATCACATGACCGGCGGGCGCGCGGTCGCGGGGTTCGCGCGCGGATACCAACGCCGCTGGGTTGATATCATGGCGCAGCAGACGCACGGCGTGTCAGGCGCGCTGCCGCACCAGCACGACGCCATCGACGCCACCAACCGCGCGGCGTTCGAGGAAAATTTTCAGATCATCAAAAAAGCCTGGACCGAGGAAATGCTGACCTTTGACGGCCAGTTCTGGAAAATTCCCGCCGGCGAAACACCCTGGGTTTTGGACACCACGGAAAAATGGGGCAAGGGCGTCGAGAACGGCATTCTGCGCAGCGTGGGCGTGGTGCCGAAACCATTGCAAAAACCGCATCCCGACATTTTCTTGCCGTTCGCGTCATCGGAAAATTCGATCCGATGGGCGGCGAAAGAGGGCGTCACGGCGATCCTGCCCGCGATGCTGCCGGTCTATGAAAACCATCTCTACGACGTCTATCACGAGGTCTCGGGCCGCCCGCGCACCCACGGCACCGGCCTGTTGCGCGACGTGATCATCGCCGACACGGATGAGGAAGCGATGGCGCTGTGGCGCGATTCCGGCCAATTCTCCGGCCGCGCCTGGTTCGAACCCTTCGGCTTCCGCCGCGGCATGCAGGATCCCAAAACCGGCGCGTTCCTCAGCCCCGAGGAGGTGGTCGCGCGCGGTTACGCCTTGGTCGGATCGGTCGACACGGTCATCCGCGGGATCGAGGCCAACATGAAACGGCAGAATGTCGAATGGATTTTCGCGTACACCTATAACGGATTGGTACCGCATAATCTGCTGATGAAATCCATCGACGCGTTCTGGACCCAGGTGATGACGCGGTTCGTGTGATCTGGGCTTCCAGCCCAGACCCGGCCAGGAGGCTTTGCCTCCTGGACCTCCACCAAAGGGCGAGGCCCTTTGGGATCTATCCATTTGCTCCCGTAATGACGGAGGGCCATCACGGACGTTGAAACGTCACGGATGGCCCTTCTTCATAACGGGAGAAAAACTAACGGGATCCAAGGGCTACCGCCCTTGGCGGATGTCCAGAAGGCAGAGCCTTCTGGTCGGGTCCGGGGTGAAACCCCGGGTCTTCCCCCTACCGCTCCACCA
>JAYVXQ010000125.1:0-6778 GCA_043785025.1 Acetobacteraceae bacterium | reverse complement strand
ACAAATCACTGGCGAACGCGAAAAGGCGGCGAAAACCGCAGGTGCTTTACGGGAGGAGGGCTTTATTTTAGCGCGTATGGGGCGAGGCCCTTTGGGATCTGTCCATTCGGGCAAGGGGGTAAAGGAGGCCTGCCCGGAAGTTGATACGTCACGAAAGGCCTCCTTCACCCCCTTGCCCGAAACGAATTGGGATCCAAGTCGCCCAGCGGCCGGCCGCACCGCTTTGGCAGTAAATTTTCTCCATCGGCAGTTTGGAAGATTTTTGCTCTCTCCAACGCCGCTCTCCGGTCTATTTACATGACAGGGCTATCGCCCTTGGCGGAGGTCCAGGAGGCAGAGCCTCCTGGCGGGGTCCAGGGGCAGCGTCCCTGACTTTCTTCCTCCCCGCTTGCCGCCGCCATCGCCCCCGTTCACACTGACCCGGCATCAGGCGAGGATCCCACCATGACCACCGAGCCCTTCGTCACCGGCCAATGCCTCTGCGGCGCCGTCACCTATCGCATCACCGGGCAACCTCTCGGCACCGGCCAATGTCACTGCAAGGACTGTCAACGCGCCTCCGGCACCGGTCACATGTCGTTGGCCCGTTTCAAGCGCGAGGATTTCGCGCTGACCGGGACAACGGCGTCGTTCGCCTCGAACGCCGATAGCGGGAATGTCAATACGCGGCATTTTTGCCCGTCCTGTGGCAGCCGGCTGTATGGCGAGAACTCGGCGTTTCCAGGTATCGTCGTTGTGTCCGTGGGATGCATGAACGATAACGACTGGTTCGTGGTGGGACGTGTGGTTTATGCCAAGGATCGGCCGGCATGGGATGTGACCTCGACCAGCGTGCCGAATTTCGCGCGCATGCCGCCCTGAAAAAGCGATTTCGTTTCCATATCGCACTCGCATGCGCTATGCGTCTCGCGGTTCGCTGGGGAGACGTCAACAATGGTCAGAATCGCGCTGTTCCTTGTCTTTTTGCTGGCGGCGCTCCCCTCCCGCGCTGAAACGCTCGACCTCCCCGGCCTCGATACCGACGCGCGGGCCTATGTCACCAGCCTCACCAAGCGGATGCCCGCGGGCGGGACTGTTGCGGCGCGGAAGGCGTTGGATCAGCAGGCGGCCGCGGCCATCGCGAAGAAAGATTGGCCCGCCGCCGTGATCGCGCTGGAAGCACGCGCGGCACAGGGCGACGCGGGTCAAAAAGTCTGGCTCGATCTGGCGAATGCGCAGCTACGGAAAGTGCCCGTCGACGGGCGGCGCGCATTGCAGGCGGCGTGGACCGGCGTGCTGGCCAGCACCTCGGCGGGTGCCTCGGAAATTCCCGGCCTGCTGCTGGTGGCTGAGGCGTTTCACGTCATCGATCGTGATGTGGAGGCGGCGCGGGTGTGGCGCGCGATCGTGCTGCGCGCGCCTGGCAACGCCGCCTATCAACAGGCGCTGAAGGATACCGAAAAAACCGTCGGCGTCAGGGTCGAGAAAATCCGTGTCGAGAGCGACACCGATCCGGTGCGCGCCTGCGTGTCGTTCACGGTGCCTCCGGTCAGGCGCCCGGATTTGGTGCCCGCCGACTGGGTGCGGGTGACGCCGGCGCGGCCCGATCTGGCGGTGACGCGGGAGGATGATGAGATTTGCGTCGCCGGCCTGCCGCCGGGCACCAGTTCCAACGTAATCCTGCGCGCGGGATTGCCGGGCGAGGGCGGGCTGACGCTGGTCAAGGAAACCTCGCTGGCGGTCGCGATCCCGAATTTGCCGCCGCGTATCGCCTTCGACTCGCGCGTGTTCGTGCTACCGCATGGGCAGACGCCGGCGGTGACGATGAATACGGTCAACATCTCGTCCGTGAATCTGCGCCTGATCCGGCTGACCGAGCGCAATGTCGCGCGGTTTTTGCGCGACGCGAAATTGGGTGAGGCGCTGGAGCCCTGGCAGGCCAACCGGCTGGCGGAAAACTCGGGGCGCGAGGTGTGGACGGGCTCAGCTGAGGTGTCGAAATGGGAGCGTAACAAACCCGCGCGCGTCGCGCTGCCGTTTCCCGACGCGCTGAAGACCTCGGGGCCAGGGCTGTTCGCGTTGATCGCGTCGGCGGGCGATGGCGGGGTCAGTAGCCGGGATGACGAGGCCTCGGCGGTGCAGGTCATTCTTCGTACCGATCTGGCACCCACGGTGTGGCGCGGGTCGGACGGGCTGACGGTGCAGGTGCGCGGGTATGCGGACGCGAAGCCGAAGACCGACGCGCGGGTGGCGTTGCTGGCGCGTAACAATGATATTCTGGCGGAGGCGCGGACGAACGGCGAGGGGTTCGCCAAATTCGCGACCGCGTTGATGTTGGGCGAAGGGCCGCTCGCACCCGCCGCGTTGCATGTGTTCGGCCCGGACGAGGATTTCGCGGCGTTGGATCTGAATGTGGCGGCGTTCGATTTGTCCGATCGCGGGGTGGAGGGGCTGCCGCATCCGGGTCCGCTGGACGCGTTCGTGTGGCTCGACCGCGGGATTTACCGGCCCGGTGAGACGGTTCAGGTGATGGCGATGCTGCGCGACGCGGCGGGCGCGCCGGTGGAGATCCCGGCCTCGATCACGATCAAACGGCCGAACGGGCAGGTGTTTTTGAAGGCGGTGCCCGCGCGGGCGGGCGATGCGTCGGTGTATTTGCCGGTGGTGTTGTCGTCGGGCGCGGCTTCCGGCGTGTGGCGGGTTGAGGTGAATGGCGATCCGAAAGCGGCGCCGATCGGGTCCGCCGAGTTCCGGGTCGACGCGTTCGTGCCGGATCGGATGGCGGTGGAGACCGGCACCGCGCCGGCGATGTTGGTGCCGGGACAGACGGCGAATATTCCGGTGACCGCGCGGTTCCTGTATGGCGCGCCCGCCGCGGGCCTGACCGGCAAGGCGCGGCTGCGGCTGGTGTTGGATCCGGCGCCGTTCGCGGCGTTGAAGGATTTTCGGATTGGGCTGATCGATGAGGCGTTCGCGCCGGATACGCGCGATCTGGACATGGCGGACACCGACGCCGAGGGCCGCGCGTCATTGCCGGTGTTGATCGATAAGGCGCCGGATGCGACGCGGCCGGTGAAGGCCGAGATCACGATCGAGGTGAACGATCCCTCGGGCCGGTCGTCGCGCGCCAGCCTGTCGATCCCGGTGCGGCCGGCGGGCCCTTCGATCGGTATTAAGCCGGCGTTTCCGGATAACGCGGTGAATGCGAAGACCGAGGCGGGGTTCGATATCGCGGCGGTCTCGCCCGACGGCGTTCGGGTCAGGATGGACGCGAAATTGCGCCTGGTGCGGGAACGGCCGGACTGGCGGATGGTGATGCGCGGATCGCTCGCGCGCTACGAGACGGTGTGGAAGGACGAACCGCTGGAGACGCGCGACATCGTGATCCCCGCGAATGAGCCGTTGCGCTTCGCCAAGGCGCTGGATTTCGGGCGCTATCGGATCGAGGTGACGCAGCCCGGGGGCATGGCGATCACGTCGTACCGGTTCCGCTCCGGCTGGTCTGGGGCGGAGAACCCGGACGTGCCGGACCGCGTCGATGTCTCGGCGGACCGCAAAATCGTTCCGGTGGGTGAAACCGTAAAAGTGCATATCGCGCCGCCCTTCGCGGGGGAGGCGACGGTGCTGGTGCTGACGGACCGGGTGCTGTCGACGCGCGATATCTCGGTGCCGGAGGTGGGGATGACGGTCGATGTGCCGGTCTCGGCGGAGTGGGGGCCGGGGGCCTATGTCGCCGTGCATGTGTTCCGGGGTGGCGCGGGCTCGCGTCCTGGCCGGGCTCTGGGCCTGACCTGGGTTGGCGTCGATCCGGCGGCGCGCACGCTGCCGGTCGCGATCACCGTGCCGGAGAAAGTCTTGCCGCGTGGGCATGTCGCGGTGCCGGTCAAGGCGGCTCCCGGTGCATGGGTGACCTTGGCGGTGGTGGATGAGGGGATTTTGCGGCTGACGCGCTTCGCCTCGCCCGATCCCACCGCGCATTTTCTGGGGCGGCGGCGGCTGGGGCTGGATATCCGCGACGATTGGGGGCGGTTGCTGGCTCCCGCCGAGGGCGAGGCGACTCTGCTGAAGCAGGGCGGTGACGATGATGGGACGCCGCTGCCGGATATTCCCGTGCGCACGGTGACGTTGTTCACGCCGCCGGTGCAGGCGGGTGCCGATGGCGTCGCGACGATCGATACGCTGCTGCCGGATTTCAATGGGCAGGTGCGGCTGATGGCGGTCGCGTGGTCGGGCGGCAAGATCGGTGCCGCATCGGTCAACATGGTGGTGCGCGATCCGCTGATCGCCGAGGCGCTGCTGCCGCGGTTCCTCGCACCCGGCGATGACGCGCGGCTGGCGGTGCTGCTGCATAACATCGATCTGCCCGCCGGTGAGGCGAAGGTGGTGATCACCACCGAGGGGCCGCTGGTCGTTCAGGGGGAGGCGACTTTGGCGGCGACTCTGGCGACGGGTCAGCGGGCGGTGCCGGGAACGATCCTGCGGGCGACGGGGGCGGGGCGCGGCGTGGTCAAATTGGCGATCACCGGACCCGGCGGGTTCAGTTTGCTACGGGACACGGCGATCACCGTGCGGCCCTCGCGCGGGCTGTCGTCGATCGTGACCAGTCAGGAAATCGCGCCGGGCGTGGATACGCCTCTGGTGCTGGCGAGTGCGAAGTTCATTCCGGGGACCTGGCGGGCCTCGGCGGTGTTTGGCGGCGCCACCCGCTATGACGCGGCGGGCATCGCGCGGGAACTGGCGGGGTATCCGTGGTCGTGTTTGGAGCAGACCACCAGCCGGGGTTTTCCGCTGGTATTCCTGCCGGATGGGCCGATGGCGGGGGATGACCGGGCGGCCCGGTTGCAAATGGCGGTGGGCTCGGTGTTGGACCGGCAGCGGTTCGATGGCGGGTTCGCGCTGTGGAGCGCCGCGGGGGAGGCGGAGCCGTGGCTGACGCCGTACGCGGTCGATTTCCTGCTGCGGGCGAAGGCGGCGGGGGCGGCGGTGCCCGAGCAGGCGATGCTCGACGCGTTCAAATTCCTGCGCGAGGCCTCCGATGAGGAGGGCAATGAGCCTGAGAGCCGCGCGGCGCAGGCCTATCGCCTGTATGTTCTGGCCCGCGCGGGCATGGGGCGGCCAGGGGCGGCGCGGGTGCTGGCCGAGGATCTTTCGGTTTTGCCGACGCCGCTGGCGAAGGCGCAGTTGGGCGCGGCGTTGATGCTCGCGCGGGATCAGCCCAGAGCGGAGGCGGCGTTTATGGCGGCCTTGGCGGCGCCGGCGCGGAACTGGTGGTCCAGGGACTATGGCACGGCGATGCGCGATCAACTGGCGATCGCGGTGCTGATGAAGGAAACCGGGGTGCTGCCGCAACGGTTGAGCGCGCTGCTGGCGTCGCTGCCGGGGGCCGATTTGCGGGCGGACGCGCTGTCGACGCAGGAGCAGGCATGGGCTGTCGCGGCGGCTGCCGTACTGGGCCGGGACGGGCAGGCGGTTCGCGTGCGGGTGGATCAGGCGGAGTTGACGCCTGGGTCTGTCTCGTCGATCGCGCTGACGGCGGATGCGGTGACACGGAATCTGGGCGACCGGCCGGTGTGGCGGACCGTGTCGATGACGGGGGTGCTGGCGGAGCCCGCCGCCGCCGCGCGGGCGGGGATGCGGGTCGCGCGAAAATTCCTGCGCGATGACGGCAGCGCCCTCGATCTGGATACGTTACGGCAGAATACCAGTTTCGTGCTGTTGCTGGAGGGTAAGGCCGAGGACGGCCAGGACCATCGGGTGCTGATCGCGCAAGGGCTGCCAGCGGGATGGGAGATCGTGGGACGGTTTAATGAGGGCGACGCGCCGGGCATGGGCTGGTTAGGCAAGCTGTCGGCGACCGAGGCGCAGCCTTCCGCCGATGACCGCTTCGCCGCCGTGGTGGCGGTCGACGCGGGAAATCCGGGGTTCCGGGTGGCGGTGCGGGTGCGCGCGGTGACGCCGGGCGCGTTCGAGTTGCCGGGGGCCGAGGCCAGCGACATGTATCGTCCGGGCGTATTCGCGCGGCAAAACGCGGCGCGGATCACGGTGCGGGCGACGGAGTGAGGGCTTGCGGAGCGCCCCGAGGATGATTTTTTTCAGATCACGCGCGCGATGAGCCGGGTCCGGCGGTTTGGGCTGGCGTGCGGCCTGGCGCTGGTGGGCCTGGCCGCCGCGGCCTGGATACTGGATAGAGTGTTTCCGCCGAATTTGGCGCGACTCGCGGTGAATGGCACGGAAGTGCTGGATCGCAACGGGCGTACGGTCGCGCTGTTTCCGGCGCCCGGCGGGGTGTGGCGGTTTCGTACCGGGGTTGGTGATGTCGCGCCGGTGCTGCTGGAGACGTTGATCCGCACCGAGGACCGGCATTTCTGGTCGCATCCCGGGGTCAATCCGCTGGCTCTGGCGCGGGCGGCGCTGCAGGACGCGCGCGCTGGACGGGTGGTATCGGGCGGGTCGACGCTGACGATGCAGGCGGCGCGGTTACTGGAGCCGCGGCCGCGCACCATCCGATCGAAAGCGATCGAGATCGCGCGTGCGATGCAGTTGGAATGGCGGTTTTCCAAGCGCGACATTCTGGGGATCTGGCTAACTCTGGCGCCGTATGGCGGCAATCTGGAGGGGGTGCGCGCCGGGGCGCTGGCGTGGTTTGGCGCCTCGGCGCGGGCGTTGGATCCGGATCAGGCGGCGTTGTTGGTGGCGATCCCAAGGCGGCCCGAGGCGTTGCGGCCGGACCGGCACGCGGCGCGCGGGCGGATATTGCGGGATCGGGTGTTGGGGGCGGCGGGTGGCGAGATGCCGCTGA
>JAYVXQ010000124.1:0-6796 GCA_043785025.1 Acetobacteraceae bacterium | reverse complement strand
GGCTGGAGATCATGGCCGAAGTGCCGGCCGCCGCACGCGACGAAACCGAGCGATTCCTGCGCCATTTCGCCATCCGCGAGGTGACCCCCGAAATCGCCAGCCGGGCGGCGACGCTCAAGGCCGAACGGCCTGCGCTGAGCCTGCCCGCCGCGCTGGTGTTCGCCTCTGCGCAGGAGCATGGCGCGATCCTTGTCACCCGCAACATCGCGGACTTTCCCGCCCATATCCCCGGAATCCGCGT
This sequence comes from Acetobacteraceae bacterium, assembly GCA_043785025.1. Lineage (GTDB taxonomy): Bacteria > Pseudomonadota > Alphaproteobacteria > Acetobacterales > Acetobacteraceae > Rhodopila. Next base: position 6,555 of record JAYVXQ010000124.1, on the reverse strand, counting down.
TCCTTATACCTGATACGAAAGGGTTTTTCCCGCATGTGTGGCATTATCGGCATCGTCGGCAAGAATCAGGTGGCGGACCGGCTGGTCGACGGCCTGCGGCGCATGGAATATCGCGGTTATGACAGCGCCGGTCTCTGCACCATCGATGGGGGCGAACTGGTTCGCCGCCGCGCGCCGGGCAAGCTGTCGAACCTGGTGATCGAACTGGCCCGCAATGCCGCGCCGGGGACCACCGGGATCGCGCATACCCGCTGGGCCACCCACGGCGCGCCGACCGCGGCCAATGCCCACCCGCACGCGACCGAGCACTTGGCGCTGGTCCACAACGGAATCATTGAGAATTTCCGGTCCTTGCGCGATGCCCTGACCGCGCGTGGCTGCAAGTTCGAAAGCGACACCGACACCGAAGTGGTGGCGCACCTGCTATCGGAACAGGTGGAGGCCGGGCTTTCACCCGAAGACGCGGTGAAGGCCGCGCTGCCACAATTGCGCGGTGCCTTTGCGCTGGCGATCACGTTCCGCGAATACCCCGACATGCTGATCGGCGCACGGCTGGGTTCGCCGCTGGTGGTCGGCTATGGCGAGGGGGAGACTTATCTCGGGTCCGACGCGCTGGCTCTGGCGCCGCTGACCCAGCGCATTTCCTACCTCGACGAAGGCGACTGGGTGATCATCACCCGCGAGGGTGCGCGGATCTTCGACAAGAACAACCAGCCGGTCGTGCGCGCGATTGTCAACTCGGGCGCGTCGGCGGCCGCGATCGAGAAGGGCAATTACCGGCACTTCATGCAGAAGGAAATCTTCGAGCAGCCTACCGTGGTGGCCCAGACCCTGCGCAGCTATATCCGCCAGGTTGATCAGAGCGTGGCGCTGCCGCAGTTCGATTTCGACCTTTCGGGGATCAGCCGCATCACCATCGTCGCCTGCGGGACGAGCTATTATGCCGGGCTGGTGGCGAAATACTGGTTCGAGCAGTTCGCCCGCCTGCCTGTCGACATCGATGTCGCGTCCGAGTTCCGCTATCGTGATCCGGTGCTGGAGCCGGGCGGTCTGGCGTTGTTCATCTCGCAATCGGGCGAGACCGCCGATACGCTGGCGGCGCTGCGCCATTGCAAGGCGGCCGGGCAGACCATCGCGGTGGTGGTGAATGTGCCGACCAGTTCGATGGCGCGCGAGGCGGACTTGCTGCTGCCGACCCATGCCGGGCCGGAAATCGGCGTCGCCTCGACCAAGGCGTTCACTTGCCAGCTAGCGGTGCTGGCCGCGCTGGCCGCGCACCTTGCGGTGAAGCGCGGGCGGATGAGCCGGGCCGAGGAATGCGATCTAGTAGCGCAGTTGCTGGAAACGCCGGCCCAGCTGAACGCCGCGCTGAGCCACGATGACGAAATCGCGGCGATGGCCCACCTGATCGCCCCGGCGCGCGACGTGCTGTATCTGGGGCGCGGGCAGGACTTTCCGCTGGCGCTGGAAGGCGCGCTGAAGCTGAAGGAAATCAGCTATATCCACGCCGAGGGCTATGCCGCCGGCGAAATGAAACACGGGCCGATCGCGCTGATCGACAGCGCGGTGCCGGTGATCGCGATCGTGCCCTCGGGCCCGTTGTTTGAGAAGACGGCATCAAACTTACAGGAAGCGGCGGCGCGCGGCGGTCAGGTCATCGTGTTCTCGGATGCCGCCGGGGCGGCGAAGTTGAAGGGCATCGCGGCGCGGACGGTTATTCTCCCGACGGTGGATCCGTTCGTCGCGCCCATTCTGTATGCGATTCCGGTGCAGATGCTGGCGTATCAGGTCGCGGTGCTGAAGGGCACGGATGTGGATCAACCGAGGAATCTGGCGAAATCGGTGACGGTGGAGTAGAACGGGGTTTCACCCCGGAGCCCCGACCAGGAGGCTCTGCCTCCTGGACCTCCGCCAGGGACCGGGTCCCTGGACCGCCATCTTTTGGGTCTTGCAGGGAGGGGCCGACCACGACGTTTCAACGTCCGTGTTGGCCCCTCCCTGAAAGACCCAGCCAACGGGATCCAAGTTCTATCGCCCTTGGCGGAGATCGAGGAGGCAGCGCCTCCTCGTGGGGCGTGGGGCAACGCCCCACTGAAAGGACCCCACCACCATGGAACCCTTCTACCACGACGGCATGCGCTCATTACAAACCCGTTTCGACGGCACTCGCGTCGCCGAACGCCTCGCCGCTCACCGCCGCCGCTACGACTTCTGGCCCGAAGACCGCCAGATGATCGAGCAGGCCTCGTTCTTTTTCATCGCCACCTCCTTCGGCGAGTATGTCGACTGCTCGATGCGCTCCGGCGCCCCCGGCTTCATCCACATCACCGGCGCGGGAGAACTCGAATTTCCGGAATACGACGGCAACTCCATGTATCGGACATTGGGCAACATCACCAAAAACCCCAGCGTGGGCCTGTTATTCGTAAAATTTGACGGAAAATCCTATCGCATCCGGATCAACGGCCGCGCTGAAATTCTCGACGACTCCGCGACATTATCCCGCCACCACGGCGCCAAACTCGTGGTCCGCGTGACCTGCGAATTATTTTCCAACTGCCCCCGCGCGGTGCATGACATCCCCAACGATACGCTATCGGTTTACGTGCCACGCCCAGGCCATGAACCACCGGCGCCGGAATGGAAAAGCCGGGACTATATCAAGGATATTCTGCCAATCAACGATCCCCACCGCCCCAAACCCTAACCGCTGATCACGACCGGCCCCGGCGCCAAACACCGTGCGATGCAAGTCGCCCGGATCGCGGCATATCGTTGTCTTATCAAATATCATTATCCCAACGAATAGTTTCACGCTGACGGCCGATGCCCTAACCTCCGCCCATCGCGAACAGAAAGCGCCCGCCGTATGACCCCGACACCCGCCGCGATCCGCGCCGCCGTCGCCGCCACCCGTCCCTTCACGTCGGCATTGTTCGACCAGTTCCGCCGCGACGGTCTCGATGAACCCGGCGTCTCCCGCGACACCTACGGTCCCGGCGAGCAGCGCGCGCACGCGACCGCTGAGGCCGCGGCCATCGATCTGGGCCTCGTCATCACGCGCGACGCCGCCGCCAACCTGTATATGACCCTGCCCGGAACCGACCGCGCCGCGAAACCCGTCGTGATCGGCTCGCATCTGGACTCCGTCCCGCATGGCGGCAATTTCGACGGCGCCGCGGGCGTGGCGGCCGGCCTCGTGGCGATCCACGCCCTCGCCGCCCTCGGGATCAAACCACGCCACGACATCGTCGTCATGGGCATTCGCGCCGAGGAGAGCATCTGGTTTCAGGTCTCCTATATCGGCAGCCGCGCCGCCCTCGGCACCCTGCCCGAGGGCAGCCTGGACGCGCCCAGGGTCGACACCGGCCGCGCGCTCGCCGACCATATCCGCGATTGCGGCGGCGATCCCTCCCGCATCGGTCCCGGCCACCGCCATCTCGACCCCGCCTCGCTGCGCGCCTTCCTGGAACTGCATATTGAGCAAGCGCCGTCGTTGATCGAGGCCAACCGCGCCGTCGGCATCGCCACCGGCATCCCCGGCAATTTCCGTTACCCCGACGTCCGGATCGAAGGCAGCAACGATCACGTCGGCCTGCAGCGCCGCTTCCGCCGCGACGCCGCGATGGCGGGGGCCGAGTTCGCGATGGCCATGGACACGCTCTGGGCTGAGCACGACGCGGCCGGCATTCCCATGGCATGCACCATCGGTCGTTTCCATACCGACAGCGCCCAACACGGTCTGACCATCGTTCCGGGAACATTTCATTTCAGCCTCGACGTGCGCGCGTATGACGAAGCCGTTCTGACGGACCTCGACCGCCGCGTCGACGCGATCATCGCCGGCATCGAACAGCGCCGCGGCGTGACGTTCCACCGCGGCACCAAAGCGCGCGCCGCCGTCGGCGTTGTCGATCCCGCCATCGGCCACGCTTTGCGCCGCGCCGCCAAAACAATTGGTATCGAAACAATTGACCTCGGTAGTCCCGCGTCGCATGATGCGGCGGCGTTCGCGGCCTGTGGTGTTCCCATGGGAATGATCTTTGTCAGAAACGCGAATGGAAGCCATAACCCGAGGGAGGCGATGACGATTGACGATTTCCTTGACGGTACCGCTGTGTTAACCGCCTGGTTGATCGTTCATATCTGTTGAAAGTTAAATCCTGTCGATGACAACATCCGCCGGAGCGCGATGGTTCAACGTCTGGGACGGCCCGTTGGGTGACGTCATCCGCGAAGTCGCCGACGCGCACGGACAACCCGCCGTCTGGCTGGTCGGCACGATCTATATCGGTTGCCTGCTCGCGTTCATCACGGATCTGCAATCAGTCAACACCCTCGCGTTCGGCGTGTTCTATACCCCGCTCGTTACCACCGCGATTTTTTATCGTGACAAACGCGCCGTTATCGGGCTGACCGGCATCGCCTGCGCGCTGGATCTGATCGGTGCCCTCCTGCCCAACCTCGCCGCCGATCTCAGCGGTTTGCTGATGAACCGCACGCTGTCGCTGTTCGCCATCATCACCACCGGCCTTTTCATCTGGCGCGCCCGCCTGATCCAGGATCAACTGGCCGAACAAACCCGGCGAGCGGAAAACGCCGAGCGTATCAAGACCGAGGTTCTGACCAATCTCAGCCAGGAAATCCGCGCCCCGCTCTATTCCATGATGGGTGTGTTGGAACTCGTCGCCGCCGAGGGCCGGGCCGAGCAGCGAGCCGCCCTCAACATGGTGCGCGGCGCCGGACGGCGGCTGGCCACCACGGTCGATAACCTCGTCGATCTGACTCAGTTGGAGGGTCAGGCCTTGCCGCCCGAGCCCATCGACCTCGGCATGATCGCCCGCCAGGTCGCCGAGGCCCATCGCGCCGACGCCCAGGGCCGCCAAATCCAACTGAAAATCGACATCGCCGAAATCCCGAGCTGCCTCGGCCACGCCAATCATTGGGCCGTCCGCCGCATCCTGGAAAACCTGATCGGCGACGCCATCGCCTTTACCGCCCCCGGCGGCTGTATCGAGGTGAAAACCAAAATGACCGGCGGCCAGGCCTCGGCGTTGGTGCTGGATCCCGGCAGCCGCCCGCTCGACCGCGTTCTCGCCTCCAACGACGCGGAAACCGGCCGGCTGCTGCCCTCGGTCATGGGCCTCGCGCTGAGCCAGCGCCTCGCGCGCGGCATCGGCGCGACGCTCAGTTTCAGCAGCCCGTCAGGGGCCGGAACTGTCGCCTGCCTGATCCTGGCCGCCGAGACCTGACCCACCTCCCCCTTGTTCACCCGCCGCACAGCCTGATACGACCGCGCTGGTGTCAATCCTCGCGAAAGGCCCGCCATGCCCGACCTGCCAAAACTCCGCGCCGAGCGCGACGCCCTGGAACTGTCGCTCGAAGCCCGTCAGCGCGAACTCGGCCCCGACCACCCGGATCTCGCCAACGACATCCGTGCCTTGGGTCGGCTCGCGCACGAACTCGGCGATTTCGAGGACGCGCAGTCCCTCCTCCACCGCGCCCTCGCGCTGCACACCGAATCCGTCGGCGCCGAGCACCCGGAAACCGCCACCGACATCAACCACATCGGTCTCGTGCTGCACGACCTCGGCGATCTGGACGCGGCGGCGGCGGCGTTCGAGCGGGCGCTGGCCCTCGATGAGCAGGCGTTCGGCCGCGATCACGTGAACGTGGCGCGCGACTGCAACAATCTCGCGGGCGTGCTGCGCGACATGGGCGACCGCTACGCCGCGAAGGAAGCGCTGGACTGGTCCCTGTCCGTCTACATGACGCAACTCGGTCCGGATCATCCGACGACGAAATCGGTGAAGCGCAACCGGTCGCTGATCGGATGAGCAAGGTCGCGCTGCTGGACCTCGACGGCACATTATCTGACTCCCGCCCTGGAATCGCCGCCTGTTTCCGTCATGCGCTCACCGAACTCGGCCACGACGCCAGCACGGCGGCCGATCTCACCTGGGCTGTCGGACCGCCGATCGCGGTGTCACTGGCGCGATTGCTCAAACCCTTCGGCGATGATCGCGTGGACCAGGCGCTGGAAATTTACCGCGCCCAATACTCCGCCACCGGCCTCTACGATTGCACCGTCTATCCGGGCGTCGAGGCGATGCTGCGCGACCTCCGCGCCGCCGATGTCACGCTGTGCATCGCGACCTCCAAACGACGAGACTTCGCTGAACGCGTCATGGAGCATCTGAAATTACGGGATTGCGTCCGCGCGGTGTATGGCGCCAAGCCCGGCGGCGGCCTCGATCATAAATACGACCTTTTGGCGCATATCCTGATCACGGAACGTTTCGCCGCCGCCGATTGCGTCATGGTCGGCGACCGGCTGCATGATATCGAGGCGGCGAAGGCCAACGCCATCCGCTCCATCGGCGCCGCCTGGGGCTATGGCGGGCGCGCCGAACTGACGGAATGCGCCGCCGATGCGATCGCCGAAACCCCCGCCGAGGTCACCGCATTCATCCTTGGCTGACACACGCCGTTTGCCGCGCAACCGCCACCACGATACGATCCGCCCCCAGAAACCAGGGAGGCCGCTTTGGACGA
>JAYVXQ010000123.1:0-20227 GCA_043785025.1 Acetobacteraceae bacterium | reverse complement strand
GCACCCCTCAACGCACCCCACCGGGCCACAGCACCACGCGAAGGGTCTGCAACAGAATGACAAAGTCGAAAAACACCGAGAAATTCTTCACGTAAAACAGGTCGTAACTCAGCTTGGACCGCGCGTCGTCGACCGAGGCGCCATAGGGGTAGTTGATCTGCGCCCAACCGGTCAGGCCCGCCTTGACCATGTGGCGCTCGCGATACAGCGGGATTTGGGAGGCCAGTTCCTCGACGAACACCGGCCGCTCGGGGCGCGGGCCGACGAAGGACATGTCGCCGCGCAGGATGTTGATCAGTTGCGGCAGCTCATCGATCCGGGTGCGGCGCAAAAACAGGCCCGCGCGCGTGATCCGGTTGTCTTTCTCACGCGCCCACACGGCGCCGTCGGCCTCGGCGTCGACACGCATGGTGCGGAGTTTGAGGATCCGGAAGATCCGCCCGTCGAGCGTCACACGCTCCTGCCGGTAGAACACCGGTCCCGTGCTTTCGGCCCGGATCGCGGCGATCCCGCACAGGATCAGGGGGGCGGTCACGATCAACACGATCAGGCTGACCGCCAGATCGAAGGCGCGTTTGAAGAAGCGGTCGAGGGCGCCGAAACTGAACCCTTCCGAGAACACCAGCCAGCCGAGATCCATCCGCTTGATGTCGACGCGGCGGATTTCTTTCTCCACGAAGCTCAGATATTGCACCACCGGGAAACCGGCTTTCTTGCAGGCGAGCAATTGTTCCAGGTCCATGCCGCGACGCTCGTCCGGGGCGATGACGATCTGGTCGGCGCTGACCTGACGCGCCGCGTCCAGCACGCGCAGCCGCGCCATCGGCAGGATCAGGCCGGCGGGGTCGTCGACCAGGCGCGGATCCAGCGGACCCAAAGCGGGGTCGTGCAGGAACGCCATCTCATAATTCAGGCTGCTGCCCTCCTTGGTCAGCATGCGCAGCAGATCCCAGGCCCGCCCGCCCGCGCCGACCACCAGCAATTGCCGCCGCAGCCAGCGCCGCCGCAGCATCACATCCAGAATCATCCGCGCGGTCACGGCGCACACGGTGAACCCGGCGAAGGCCAAAGCGAGGCCGGGCAGCACCGCCGCCGGCTCCCCCGCCGCGAACAGGCCCGGCGCGAGCCAGGCGAGGACATGGGCCAGGATGAACGCCGTGAGCATCCCCATGGCGACCACCACCGGCACGCGCGGCGCGGCGAGGCTTTTATCCGCCAGCGCGTCGCGCCGGTACAACCCCATCGCATACAGCAGCATCAGATCCGCCAGCGGACAGGTCAGATACAGCGGTTGGGCCAACGCCGTCTGGGGTCCGAACGGTTCCAGCCACAGCACGACCGGACCGGCGATCAGCACCAGCAGCGCGTCGATCGCGAACAAAGCCCATGCGACGGTGACGCGCCGGTATCCGGGCAGGCGTCCCGGCTGATTGGGCCGTATGTCGTTGGGGCGGGAAACGTCCCGGATGGAGGCGGTTGGGATGGAGGCGGTTGGGATGGCGGCGGTTGGGATGGAGGCGGTTGGCGTCATGCTTTCGAGAATAGCGTCAAAACCCTAACAAAACCCTACCAGCGGGCCAGGTCAGCCGATGGTTTCGCGGCCCATGTCGAGAAACTTCTCCCGCCTTCGCGCGATCAGCGCCGCGCCGTCCATGCCGGTCAAGGCGTGCAAGGCGGAGCGGATCGCCTCGCCCATGGCCGTCACGGTGGCTTGCGGATCGCGATGGGCGCCGCCCAACGGCTCGGGCACGACCTCATCGATCAGGCGCAAACGGCGCAGATCGTCGGCGGTCAGGCGCAAGGCCTCGGCCGCCACCGCCGCCTGCGCCGGATCGCGCCACAGGATCGAGGCACAGCCCTCGGGCGTGATGACGGAATAGATCGCGTGCTCCAGCATCAGCACCCGGTCACCGGCGGCCAGGGCCACGGCGCCGCCCGAGCCGCCCTCCCCGATGATGGCGGCGACAAAGGGAACCGGGGCTTCCAGACACGCCTCGATCGAGCGGGCGACGGCCTCAGCCTGTCCCCGCGCCTCGGCGTCGATGCCGGGCGAGGCGCCGGAGGTGTCGACAAAGGTCAGGATCGGCAGCGCGAAACGGCCCGCGAGCTCGATCAGGCGGCGGGCCTTGCGATAGCCTTCGGGGCGCGCCATGCCGAAATTATGGGCGATGCGGCTTTCGGTGTCAGAGCCTTTCTCAGTGCCGAGGACCATCACCGCGCGGCCCCGGAAGCGGCCCATCCCGCCCAATATCGCGGCGTCCTCGGCGAAGGCGCGATCGCCCGCGAGGGGGGTGAAATCGGTGATCAGGCCGGCGATGTAGTCCGAGGCCTTGGGGCGGTCGGGATGCCGCGCCACCTGGGTTTTCTGCCACGCGGTGAGCTTGCCATAGGTCGCGCGCAGCTGCCGGTCGGCGACCGCGGTCAGGCGGACGATCTCGTCGGTGATGTTGAGGCCATCGGGCTCCGACATACGCCGGAGTTCCTCGATCTTGCCCTCCAACTCGGCGATCGGCTTTTCGAAATCGAGGAAGTGTCTCATGGGACCGGGCGTTTAGCATGGTTTGGCCTGGGGGAAAGAGGGCGCGGAAGCCCGCCCCGGGGTTCCACCCCGGACCCGGCCAGGAGGCTTTGCCTCCCGGACCTCCACCAAAGGGCATGGCCCTTTGGGATCCATCCGTTTGCTCCCAGGATAGATGAGGGCTTACACGGACGTTGCTATGTCATGCATGCCCTCATTCATTCTGGGAACAAACCAATGGGATCCAAGGGCTACCGCCCTTGGCGGATGTCCAGAAGGCAGAGCCTTTTGGTGGGGCCCGGGGTGAAACCCCGGCTGAAGACCCTGGCCGCGGTGGCGCGCCGGACCCTCTCGCGATTTCCTTTCGCGCGTTGGGCGCTTGGCGTCGCGTCCCGCATCCCCCGGATCGCGCGGCTGATCGCGGACGCGCTGGAGCCGCCGTTGACGACCCCGGAGTCGTACCGGCGTTGGGTGGCCCGTAACGATACGCTCAGCGAGGACGACCGCGCGGCGATCCAGGCGCATATCCGGCGGATGGCGTGGCGGCCGGTGTTTTCGCCCGTGCCAGCGGATCAACTCTATCCGGTTCAGGCCGGCGTTGACGCGGAGTTTTTTGTCTGGACTGACCCCGGAACGGTTCTGACACCGACGGCTTTGTATGAAGCGGCGGCGGCGCTGAACGCGCATCCCGAAACCGATATTCTGTTTGGCGATCAGGATGACATTGACGCCGAGGGACAGCGCTCCCACCCATATTTCCGGCCGGGATGGAGCCCGGAATTGTTTCGTGAATGGGATTATATCGGATCCCTGGTGTTCATCCGGCGATCTTTGACCCCGCCCGCCGGCGGGCTGACGCGGGAGGATGTTCGCCGCCTGGCCGCTTCGGTCGCGGAGGACCGGGTGCGTCACATTCCCGCGATATTATGTCACCGGCGGCAAGATGCGCCGTCCGCGATGGCGCGTCCGATGGCGCGTCTGTTGGCGCGTCCGTCCGGGCCGCCGCTGGTCTCGGTCATCGTGCCCACGCGCGATCGGGCGGCGTTGTTACGGGTGTGCATGGAGGGCGTGCTGCACCGCACCGATTATCCGCGGCTGGAGGTGATCATCGCCGATAACGGCAGTACCGAGGCCGATGCGATGGGGTTATTGGCCGAGCTGGCGCGCGATCCCAGGGTGCGGGTGGCGCGGTTCGAGGGTCCGTTCAATTATTCGGCGTTGAACAACCAGGCGGTTAGGCTGGCGCGCGGCGAGATATTGTTATTTTTAAATAACGATATTGAAATGATCGGCGATCAGTGGTTATACGAAATGGTCAGCCAGGCGGTCCGGCCGGTAATCGGCGCCGTGGGGGCGCGGCTGCTGTACCGCGATGGACGCGTGCAGCACGCGGGGATTGCTCTGGGTGTTGGCGGCGGCGTTGCTGGACACTTGCACCTGAAAGCCGCCGGAGACAGCGATGGGTATTTCGGCGATTTACGGCATGCGCGCGATGTCTCGGCCGTCACCGCCGCGTGCATGGCACTGCGGCGGAGCGTGTTCGACGCGGTCGGCGGCTTTGACGCCGATCACCTGGCGGTTGCGTTCAACGACGTCGACCTGTGTTTGAAAATCCGCGCCTCTGGACTGCGTATTGTGTGGACGCCCAGAGCGGAATTGTACCATTTGGAGTCGGCGTCGCGCGGATCGGACACGCGGCCCGAGGTGATCGCGCGGTTCAGGCGGGAAATCGCGACGATGCAGGAACGTTGGCGGGACGAATTGATGAACGACCCGTATTTCGGGCCACATTTCGATTTGATGGGGCATCATTATCAACTCGCACCGGTTTCACGCCGGGTGAAGCCGTGGCGGGCGGGATGACGGTCAGAAATCGGACCGCCGTCCGGCGCCCATGCGGCCGGTCAACCCGTCGATGAACCCCTGACCGAAGGCGCGGGCGATGGACAGGCGGCTTCCCGATCCGGCGATGACATAAATCAGTCCTTGCACGCACAGATACGGCACGATGCGCAGTTTCCAGCGCGAGGGCGTTTCCGGCGCGCGCAACATGGCCATCTGGTTACGCACGTAAGTGTATAGGCGCGCGGGCGGCTGACGCGCCAGATGCATGTTCAACAGCTTCACCCGGATCGTTCCTTGTCCCAAACGATGCGGCATTGGCGCGGCGCTGTCGATCCAACACGAGTAACCGCGCGCCCATGCGCGAAAACACCATTCGATGTCGATGGCGTCGATGAAGAAATCCTCGCGGAAGGGGCCGATCGCGTCGAACACGTCGAGATCGAGCAGGGAGCCGGAGGAAATCAGGAACTCGGCGGGAAAGGCCGTGCCCAGGTTTTGGATCGCCGCGTTGGGAAAGCGGCGCGGCGGTTTGAACTGTTCCTCGTCGGCCGAGACCGCCAACGGGCCGATGACGGCCGGTCGCTCCCCGGCTTCGCGCAGGGCGGTCCAGGTCGCCAGCAGATGGGCGTGCATTCCGGGCGGCGGTGAGGAATCCTGATCGAACAGCAGCAATGTCCGCGCGTCCGCGGCACGGGACGCCGCGACCATGCGGTTGAAGGCCACGCCCAAACCGAGATTTTCTGGGCTTTCAAGAAACGATAGCCGCGGGCCGGCGGCGGCGCGGAGGCGGGCGAGAATGTCCTCCGCGAGCGGTGCGTTGAGGAACAGGTAGACGAGGTCAGATCCGGACGCGGCTACGGTTAGCAGGGAGACCAGGATCTCGGGGTCGGGATGATAGACGACGATGCCGATCGCGTCGGGTCGGGGAGATGACAGGGGAGATGACATATGATGTGCTTATGGGTCATTTTTCGGCGGGGTCGCAAGGGCGGGGATGGGAGCGATTGGGGCTCCGCCCCAAACCCCGCCAAAAGGCCCAGGGTCCATTGGGCCTTCTGGACATCCGCCAAGGGCGATAGAACTTGGATCCCGTCAGTTTGCTCCCGTGGTGAAGGAGGGCCTACTCGAACGTTGATACGTTGTGGATGGCCCTCCTTCACCACGAGAGCAAAGGGATAGATCCCAAAGGGCCGCGCCCTTTGGCGGGAGGTCCAGGAGGGCGGCGCCCTCCTGACGGGTCTGGGCTGGAAGCCCAGATCACCTCAGCTCAGGCGCTCTGGACATCGCGGAGATTTCCGTTAGTTCACGGTGAAGCTCTCGTCTCGCGCCATGGTCCGGCGCCCCTCCATCGTCGCCAATCCCTGGATCGCTGAGAATCACGTATGAATGACATGCTGGTGCCATCCCATCTCGGCGAGCATCAACGGCTGAAGGACGTCACCCGCTACGCCGCGACGGTGGTGCGCACGATCCTGGAGGGCTGGTTCACCTTCGACAGCGTGCTGGATGTGGGCTGCGGCACGGGCAACTGGCTCGACTGTTTCTCAGCCAATCGTGATCGCACGATTTTCGGGCTGGAGATGGAGACTTACGCGCCCGCCGACCTCGCCATCGACCCCAGGCTGATCCTGCATGTCGATCTGGGCCATGACGTGGATTTGCACCGCCGCTTCGATCTGGTGCTGTGCCTGGAGGTCGCGGAGCACATCGATCGGGCCTGTGCCGCCACCGTGGTCGCGAATTGCGCGCGCCATGCCGACGTCGTGCTGTTCTCCGCCGCCATTCCGGGCCAGCGCGGGCTGCATCATGTCAACGAGCAAACGCCGGGATACTGGTCCGATCTGTTCGCCGGACATGATTACGAGGCGATCGACGCGCTGCGCCCGCTGATCTGGGAGGATCAGCAGATCCCGGTCTGGTACCGCCAGAACATGCTTCTGTTCGTCCGCCGCGGCGGCGCGGCGCAGACCGAGATCCGGCGGCGCATGCCCGAGCCGCATGAGCCGCGGCCGCGGGCTTTGGCGCACCCAGAGTATTTGGCGGCGTTTTCGAAACGCATCGACGATCTGCTGGCCGAAACGGCGGCGCTGCGCGATGAATTGTTCGCGCAACGCCAGAAGACCGATGACGCTGTGGGCGAGCTGCGCGTCGCGCGGCGGTCGCATCAGGTTCTGGAAGATCAGTTGGCGGATGCGCGGCTGGAGCATGCGCGGATCGTCAACTCGACGGCATGGCGGGCGTTCAATCTGCTGCGGCGCAAGGCGCGGATGGTGCCGTTGCCGGTGCGGCGGCTGGTGCATCTGACGTTGATGGGCCTCGCGCGGTCGATGCCGTCGCGGCCGGCGGGTGTGGTACCGGTTGTGCCTTCCGTTGAGGCGCGCGTTGTCGTTTGGGCCCCGAAAACGGGAGCCACGCGGGTTGTCTTCGTCTCCGGCGATCCGGATACGCCCGGCCATCACTATCGCGTGGTCCGGTATCACGACGCCGCGGTGGCGTTGGGCTTGGAGTCGCATTGCCTGACATTGCAAGAAGCGCCCGCGCATGACGCCGTGCTGCGCCGCGCCGGTGTGATCGTATTGTGGCGGGTCGCGGCGTGTCCCGAGGCCGACGCCGTGATCGGGATCGCGCGCCAGTCGGGGGCGCGGCTGGTGTTCGATGTCGACGACCTCGTGTTTCTGCCGGACCTCGCCACGCGGTCGACGATCGATGGGATCCGCAGCCAGCATCTGACCGAGGCGGGCACGGCGGGTCTGTATGCGCAATATCGCGCGGTGCTGGATCAGATGGATGCGAGTTTCTGCTCCACGCGCGAACTGGCGGATCATCTGCGCGCGGTGGGCAAGGCGGCTTACGTGCTGCCGAATGGGTTCGATTTCTCGACCTTCGCCGTGTCCCGGCGCGCCAGGCGGCATTGGCGGGCGACGCGGACGGACGCGTTCATCCGCATCGGCTATGCGGCGGGCACGCTGACGCATCAACGGGATTTCGCCATCGCGGCCCCCGCGATCGGGCGCGTGCTGGCGGAGAATCCGGACTGCCGCCTGGTGCTGTTCCGCCAGGCGGACACCACCGAGGCGACGCTGAACATCAACGAGTTCGCCGATCTGCGCCATGTGCTGCCGCAAATCGAGTGGCGCGACACGGTCACGCTGGAGGCTCTGCCCAACGAACTGGCGCGGTTCGATATCAATATCGCGCCGTTGGAGACCGGCAACCTCTATTGCGAGGCCAAAAGCGAGTTGAAGTTCTTCGAGTCGGCGCTGGTTGAGGTCGTCACGATCGCCTCGCCCACGGGCCCCATGGCGCGGGCGATCCGGCATGATGAGACGGGGCTGCTGGCGGACACCGGCGAGGATTGGTACGCGCTGATGACGGATCTGGCGCGGCGGCCGGAGCGGCGGGCGCGGCTGGCGGCGGCGGGGTTCCGGGATGTGATGGGGCGATTCGGGCCAGACCGGCGGCAGGACCATTTGTCCGATGCGCTGCACGAGTTGATGGATGGGCCGGACGGGGCGCGCGCCTTGCAAACGCGCCTGCTGCGAGACGGGCAGCCGGCGGCGGCATTTCCCACGATTCCGCGGGCCGAGATTCTGTTCGAGTCGGATGCGCTGCGGGAAGCTGAGGTCACGGTCATTATCCCGCTGTATAATTACGCGGCCTATGTGGTCGAGGCGCTCGAATCGGTGCGGGCGCAGACCCTGTCCATTTTGGATGTGATCGTGATCGACGACGCCTCGACCGACGAGTCGGCGGCGTTGGCGGTGGAGTGGATGCGCACGTATGGCGGACGGTTCAATCGGGTGCTGGTGTTGCGCAATGAGGCGAATGCGGGATTGGCGTTGACGCGGAATGTCGGGTTCGCGGCGGCGGAGACGGCGTTCGTGCTGCCGTTGGACGCGGATAACCGGCTGCTGCCCGCGTGCTGCGCCAACCTTTTAGAGGCGATCCGGGTCAGCTCGGCGGGGTTCGCATACCCGGGTATTCAGCAATTCGGCGATGCCGATTGGTTGATGGGCGCCGATCCGTTCCTGCCCAGTCGCTTCGTTGGGGGGAATTTTGTGGATGCGATGGCGTTGATTGGGACATGGGCCTGGCTTCGGGTGGGCGGCTATGGCGATTTGCGCCTGGGTTGGGAGGATTACGACTTCTGGTGCCGCTGTATGGAGTTCGGGATTGGCGGGCTTCAGGTAACTGAAACCTTGGCCGAGTACCGGGTGCATGGCGGTTCCATGCTGCGCACACGGACGGATGTCGGGGACAACAAGACGCATGTGATGGCGGCGTTGGAGGCGGCGCATCCTTGGCTGCGGATCGTTCCACCGCCCGCGTGATGGGCGGGGCTCAGGCGTAGGGCATGAAAAAACGGCCACCGTTTCCGATGGCCGTTTTTTTGTCCGAAGCTGGACGGAGGGTTTAGCCGAACTTGATCGAGGATTGGATGCTGGCGACCGTCACGTTCGAGAACAGGATCGTTGTTCCGTCGCTGAGGGTGATCGTGCTGCCGCCTGAGCCGGCCGCGGCGGTGATCGCGTTCGCCTCGCTCGTTGCACCGTAGCCGTAGATGGCGACGGTGTCAGCGGCGGTCATGTCGGTGATCGTTACGAGGCCGTGGGTGTTGCCGGCGATGATGCCGAACACGTCCGCGCCCGCGCCGCCGGTCATGGTGGTGTTGCCGACGCCGCCGATCAGGGTATCTTTGCCGGAACCGCCGATCATCAGGTCGTTGCCGTTTCCGCCCCACCCGGTGATGGGTCCGGCCGATCCGGCGCCGTTCAGGGTGACGTTACCCGCGCCGGCGCTGAACACCGCGCCGCCGGGCGAGCTGCCCTGCGTCGAGAAGTTGATGGTGCCGCCGTTGGCGCCGAACAGAGTGGCCTGGGTTGATCCGCCGACCACCGTATTGGCGCCGCCCTGATCCACGAACACGGGCGCGGTGGAATTGTTGAAGAAGTAGACGCCGCTGATTCCGCCGAAGATCGTCGTGCCGCCGGAGCCGGCCGAGACGGTTTCGTTGGTTCCCGTGCCGCCCACGACCATCGCGCCGGCGTTGCCGAAGACGATCGTGCCGACGGATCCGGAGGTGTTAACGGTATCGCCGCTGCCGCCGGTTCCGGCCGAGACCGTATCACCGACGCCGGTGGACAGGATCAGCTGGTTCGGGCCGCCCGCGATCATGAGGTTGGTGCCGGTGCCGCCCGCGATCGTGCCTGAGCCGGTGGCATTGATCGTGTCGTTGCCGGTGCCGCCTTGAAGGTTGATCGGGCCCACGCCGGTCTGGCCGATGAAGTTATTACCGCCCGCCGCGACGATGGTCGCCGCGCCGGTTTCGGTGAAGGTGCCGCCGCCGGTGCCGGAGATGATCGCGGTGCCGGGACCGGCCGCGATGGTATTGGCGCCCGCCGCGTTATTGACGATGAACTGGTAGCCGGTGACCGACGCCGTCGGAGTGCCCGTCAGGATCAATTCCTGGGTGCCGGAGCCGCCCGGCGATGGCGGCGCGCCGCCCGCTGAGGATGTGACACTGAGGCTGGCCGCGGCCGCCAGGGCGTTGGCGATTTGCTGAGCAACCGTCAAACCAGCGCCGCTGCTGAACGTATAGGTAACGGCTGAACTGCCGCTCCCCGGGACTGTCACTGATGCCATTGAACTCTCCGTGTTGTCTCGCGGGGATTAACGCCCGACCAAATGGGCTCTATGCCCTTACCTAACCACCGTGCCTTTTTTTGGCAACTGAATTCTGGCCGCTGACCCGTCCCAAAACCGCGTCGTTGTCTTTTTCAGACACCTTACACGCGAACCGTTAATCTTGCGTTAGCGGTTTAGTTCTGATGCCGCGGTGTGTCAATGGAGAAGACGCCGATATTCCGGCCATTCGCGATCACGTTTTGGGGTCAATCCATGGACAAATCCGGCCCGGACGCGGGTGGGGAGAGGGCGGATTTCGTGACGTTTGGAAGCCGTTGAGGCGCTGGCATGAGGGGTTTCAGCGGGGAATTGTAATATTAACAGGAGAGCAACATACCCCGATCCTCATGACAAGACGGCTTCACCCGCGGGATTTTCGGCTTTCGCGGTCCCAAATTCATACTATGGCGTTCCGGTCAGACGCCGCGGAAAACCGGGCGGCGTTTTTCCATGAAGGCGCGGCGGCCCTCGATGAAATCGGCGCTGGCGAAACAGCCGGCGACGAGGCGCTCGCACAACGCCAGATCGGCCGGGGTATCGCGTGAAAGTTCAATGACCGTGCGCTTTAACGCGGCCATGGTCAAAGGCGCGTTGTCGGCGATGGTGGCGCAATAGGTGGCGGTGAACGACTCGAGATCGGGGTCGGCGACGACGCGATTGACGAGGCCCATGACGCGGGCGTCCTCGGCGGAAAAATGGCGCGCCGTATAAAATATTTCCTTGGTGAAAGCCGGACCCACCACATCCATCAGTTTTTTGACCCCGGCGGCGCCGTAACCGACGCCCAGACGCGCGGCGGGGATGCCGAAGATGGCGTTTTCGGAGGCGATGCGCAGGTCGCAGCCCAATGCGATGGCCATGCCGCCGCCGATGCAGTAGCCGCGGATCATGGCGATGGAGGGTTTGGCGCAGAGCGACAAGGCCTCGCAGGCCGCTTCGAACACGCGTTCGTATTCAACGTTGGCGTCGGCCGAGGCGCGGGTCTTCTCGAACTGGGAAATATCCGCCCCGGAAACGAACGCCTTGTCGCCCGCGCCCTTCAGCACGATGACGCGGATCGCGGGGTCGGCGTCGAAGGCGCGCAGGATGTCGGGGATCGCGGCCCACATGTCCAGCGAGACGGCGTTGCGGCGTTCGGGCTTGTTGAAGATCATCCAGCCGATGGCGCCGTCGACCTCGGCCAGCATGTGGGGCGAAGAGTTGGGCGAGGCCAGGTTGGGCGAGGAGGGCGGAATCGTCACGGCGTCGTTCATGCGGGGGCTCCAGCGGCGTTCGATGATGCGAGGACGGGATTATGGGGGATTGGGTAAAGGCACGCGCGTGGCGTCGTGGGGCGAAGGCACGCGCGCCGCGTCGTGGGGCGAAGGCACGCGCGTGGCGTCGTGGGGCGAAGGCACGCGCGTGGCGTCGTTGAGTGAGGGCACGCGTGCCGCGCGGGCGGGATCCAGCCGAAGCCAGACCGCCTGACCGACGTCATGCACCGATAACGGCTCGGCCGTCACCCTCACCCGGATGGGGGATCCGGTGGGGCGCACCACGTATTCCCAGTATTCGCCGAGATACGCGCGCTCGATGATCGCGCCTTCGATGTGCCAGCCAGTGTCCGGAGACAGGGGCTGTGCGGTCGCGATGGCGATGGTTTGCGGGCGGATGGAGAAGCTGACGGCCTCGCCCTCAGAGCCCAGTGTGGCGGGGAAGGTGAAGCCGTCGAAGACGATGCGGTTGGCGCGGATCGTGCCGTCGAGGAAATTGGTGCGGCCGATGAACCCGGCGACGAAGCGCGTTTTGGGCGCATTATATAAGGTCACGGGATCGTCCACCTGCTCGATCCGGCCGTGGTTCATCACGACGATGCGGTCCGAGGTGACCATCGCCTCGGCCTGATCATGCGTCACATAAACCGTGGTGATGTGGAAGGCGTCGTGCAGGCGGCGGATCTCGCTGCGCATTTCCTCGCGTAGGTTGGCGTCGAGGTTGGAGAGGGGCTCATCCAACAGCAACACCTCGGGCTCGATCACGATGGCGCGGGCGAGGGCGACGCGCTGTTGCTGGCCGCCGGACAGCTCGGCGGGGTAGCGATCGATCAGATGTTTCATCCGCACGACGTCGAGGATGCGGTTCACCCGGGTCTCGATCTCGGCGCGTGGCAGTTTGCGCAGTTTCAGGCCGAAGGCGACGTTCTGACCGACGGTCATGTTGGGCCAGATGGCATAGCTCTGGAAGATCATCGACATCCCGCGCTTTTCCGGGGCGACGACGAAATCGGGCGAGGACAGGGCCTGACCGTTCATCGCGATGGTGCCCGCGGTCGGCTTCATGAAGCCGGCGATCATGCGCAAGGTGGTGGTCTTGCCGCAGCCGGAGGGACCAAGCAGCGACACGAACTCGCCGTCGCGCAGCGTCAGGTCGACACCGGCGACGGCGGGCGTGGCGCCGAAATTTTTGCCGAGGCCGATTAAGGACAGTTTGCTCATGAATGCTCCCTCAGGACCGCTCGCGCCGCAGCATGAAATCGCGGCCCAACAATGCCGTCGCGAGGCCGACGATGGCGAGGGTCGCCACCAGCAGCAGGAAGCCCAACGCGGCCAGATGCTCGAAATTGCCTTCCTCGGACATGTCCATCAGCATCACGGACATGGTGCGGGTTTTCGGGCCGTAGAGGAACATGGCGGTCGACAGCTCGCGCGTGGCGGGAATGAAGACCAGCAGCCAGGCGCCCATCAGGCCGCGCTTCATTAAGGGGGCCATGACCTTGCGGATGGCGAGCAGGCGGCCGCCACCCAGGATGCGGACGGCTTCCTCCATTTCCGGGTTGATGGCGCGGATGGCGGCGTCGGCGTTGGCATAACCGATGGGCAAAAACCGGGTGGCGAAGGCGAGGATGAGGATGGTGGCGGTGCCATAGAGGGCGAAGGGCGGCGGGGCGTAGGCGGCGTAGAAGGCGATGGCCAGCACGATGCCGGGGACGACGAAGGGGGCCATGGCGACGAAGCTCAGCACGCCCGCGTATGGCAAAAGCTTACGGCTGACGATGTAAGCGATGGCGAGGCCCAATGTGATGGCGATGAAAGCGGCGGCGGCGGCGTAGGTGAAACTGTTGACCACGGATTGCGCGGCGGTTTCATGTTCGAACAAAATATACGAAAAATTCTTGAAAGTCAGATTGTCGAGGCCGAAGCCGCGGCCCCAGGCTTTCGCCAGCGCCGCCTGCATCAGCACGATATAGGGCAGCAGGACGGCCAGGGTCAGGACGAATAGTGAATATCCCAGCATGACGAAGCGCCAGGAGCCCAGTTCCATGAGGCGGCGTTCACCCCCCTTCCCCGTCAGCGCGACGAAGCCGCGGCGGCTGACGAGTTTCCGTTGCACCAGGAACAGCACGACGGTGATCAGCAGCAGCGGCACGGCATAGGCGGCGGCGACCTCGGCGCGGATCGGCTGGCTGAAGAATTGCAGCAGTTGCGTGGTCACGACGTTGAAACGGGCGGGAATGGCGATCAGCGCGGGGGAGCCGAACAGAGCGATCGCCTCCAGGAACGTGATGATCGCGCCGCCGAGGATGGCGGGCAAGACCAGCGGCAAGGTGATGCGGGTGGTGGTGCGGAGAATGCCGGCGCCGAGAATGTTGGCGGCGTCCTCCATTTCCGATGAGACGACGTCCAGGGCGGCGGAGGTGAAGATGAACAGATACGGGAAGGAATAGATCGCGATGATGAAGGTGAGGCCGGAGAAGGTATAGATGTCGAGCGGGCCTTGCGTCGCGCCGGTGAGGCCGGTCCAGATGCGGTTGAGCCAGCCGGAATTCGGTCCCGCCAGCAGGATCCAGCCGATGGCGCCGAGATAAGGCGGGGTGATGAAGGCGCCGAGGACCAGGGTACGCACGAGGCCCTTGGCGGGCATGTTGGTGCGCGACACAGCCCAAGCGATGGGGACGGCGAAGATCAGACACAAGACGGTGACGCTGAACCCGAGGCGGATCGAGTTCCACATCGCCATGAGATAGCGCGGCTTTTCATACGCGGCGACGTAGTTCATCAGCGTGAAGGCGCCGGTATCCGCGTCCTCCAGGCTGGTTTGCACGAGGCGGAATAGCGGATTGACCACCAGGAACAGCAGGATCACGGCCAGCGCGATCCATAACAGGATCAGGGGATCGAAAGCGCGCGCGCGCAGACTGGTCGCGTTGGGACTGGTCGCGTTGGGGCTGGTCGCGTTGGGGCTGGTGCCCTTGGTTGGTGTCACGCGTTGCTTCCCATGCGTCTGGTTAAGCAGAGCTGCGCCGGGTTGACCAGAGGTTGGCGCGGCGGGACAACCCGGGGCATGCGCCCGCTGATGCGATGAGGTTTGTATGTCCGTTGATCCGTGTTTTCTGACGATCGCCGAGGCCTCGCGGTTGATCGAACGGCGCTCGCTGTCGCCGGTCGAGTTGACGCGGGCGTTCCTGGCGCGGATCGCGGCGATCGATCCGCAGTTGAACGCGTATTTGCTGGTGACGGCGGATCGCGCTCTGGCTGACGCGCGCACCGCCGAGGGGGAGATCGTGTCTGGGCGGTATCGCGGGCCGCTGCATGGGATTCCCTTCGCTTTGAAGGATATTTTTTGCACGGCGGGCATTCGCACGACGGGGCATTCGCGGACGCGGGCGGATTACGTGCCGGCGCACGACGCCACGTCGGTCACGGCGTTGACCAAAGCGGGCGCGGTGCTGTTGGGTAAATTGTCGACGCATGAATTCGCCCATGGCGGGCCGTCCTTCGATCTGCCCTGGCCGCCCGCGCGCAATCCGTGGAACCGGGATTATTTCACCGGCGGGTCCTCCAGCGGCTCGGGCGCGGCGGTCGCGGCGGGATTGGCGATGGCGGCGTTGGGCTCGGATACCGGGGGCTCGATCCGCAATCCCGCCGGATTATGCGGGCTGGTCGGGTTGAAGCCGACCTATGGGCTGGTGAGCCGGCGCGGGGTGTTCACCAATTCATTCAGTTACGACACGGTGGGACCGATGACGTGGTCGGTGGAGGATTGCGCGATCATGATGAACGCGCTGGCGGGGTTCGATCAGGGCGATCCGGCGAGCGCGCGGTATCAGCGGCCGGACTATCGGGCGGAACTGGCGAGCGGGGTCAGCGGGCTGCGCATCGGGGTGTTGCGGCACATGTATGAGGAGGATGTCGGGTGCGCCGAAACCTCCCGCGTCGCGATGGAGGCGGCTTTGGACGTGTTTCGCGGGTTGGGGGCGGTGTTGCGCGATGTGCGCATCCGGCCCGCGATGGATTATTACGATGTGAAGATCGTCGGCGCCGAGAGCGAGGTTTACGCGGTGCATGAGCCGGTGCTGCGCCAGCGATTGGGCGAGTTTGGCGAGGATTTTCTGGGGCGGTCTTTGGGAGCGATGTTCTTTTCGGGCGCGGATTATATGCAGGCGTCGCGGACAAGGCGGGCGATGGTCGAGGAGATGCGGCCGTTATATGACCAGTTCGATGTTTTGCTGGCGATGGGGACGGGACCCGCACCTCCTCTGGCGGGTCATGAGACGTTGAATTTCTGGCGCAAGGGGTCGTTCACGACTCCGTTCAACGTGATCGGCGGACCGGCTTTGTCGCAGTGTATCGGTTTCTCGGTCGAGGGGATGCCGCTGTCGATGCAGATCGTGGGTCGGCCGTTCGATGAGGCGACGGTGCTGCGCGCGGCGGCGGCGTATGAGGCGGCGACGACGTGGCGGTCGCGGCGGCCGTTGCTGGATGCCAACGGATGGTTCGATCCGGCGCTGCCCCCCGTGCCCGCGCCCGCGACGGCGGAGATCAGTGGCGCCGAGCGGGATGAGATCGCGGTGCTGTGCGCGCGTCTGGGCTTGACGATGAACGAGCGGCATTTCGAGCAACTCTGCGCCACCGCGCCCTATGCGCGGGCGATGGCGGGCCGGTTGGCCCGGTCGCGCGAGTTCGATGCGGAGCCAAGCGGAATTTTCGTTTTGAACCCGGACGGTTGATGCCGCGGATCAGGGAAATACGGCTGCCGATCGATCACGACGATCAGGCGTTGGAGCAGGCGATTCGGGCGCGGTTGGGGCTGGCGGCGGACGATCCATTGGTGTGGACGCTGGCGCGTGAGGGGGCGGATGCGCGGCGCAAGACCGATGTGAAATTGGTGTATTCCGTGGACGTGACGGTGCCCGCGCATGTTCCGGAGGGCGATCCGTTCATTGGGCCGATCCCGGATACGGCGTATCAGCTTCCGGTGCGGGCACCTGAGGGGTTGGTGGAACGCCCGGTGGTGATTGGTACCGGTCCCTGCGGGCTGTTCGCGGCGTTGGTGCTGGCGGAAATGGGCTATCGGCCGATCATTCTCGAGCGCGGCCGGCTCGTGCGGGAGCGCACCCGCGATACCTGGGGTTTGTGGCGGCGGGGAGTGTTGACGCCTGAGAGCAACGCGCAATTTGGCGAGGGTGGGGCTGGAACATTCTCCGACGGGAAATTATATAGCGGGATTAAAGAGGCGCGCGATCTGGGGCGGAAAGTGTTGACGGAGTTCGCGATCGCGGGTGGACCCAAGGAGATTCTGACCAGCAATAAGCCGCATATCGGAACGTTCCGGTTGGTAACGATCGTCGAGGCGATGCGGGCGAAGATCGAGGCCTTGGGCGGTGAATACCGGTTCGGTCAGAAGGTGACGGGTCTTGAAATCTCGGACGATGGCGGCGTGCGGCGGATGCGCGCGGTGGTGCTGGAGAATGGGGACGTCATTCCGACGGGGCATGTGGTGCTGGCGATCGGACATAGCGCGCGCGACACGTTCGAAATGCTGCACGCGGCGGGCGTGTTCATGGAGGCGAAGGCGTTTTCGATTGGGGTGCGCATCGAACATCCGCAGCGGTTGATCGATCGGGCGCGGTACGGCGCTTTTGCCGGCCATCCCCGGTTGGGGGCGGCGGATTATAAATTGGTGCATCACGCGGAAAATGGCCGCTCCGTCTATAGTTTCTGCATGTGTCCCGGGGGGCGCGTGGTCGCGGCGGCGTCGGAACCGGGTCGGGTCGTTACGAATGGCATGAGCCAATATTCGCGGGCGGAATTTAACGCCAACGCGGGGATCGTGGTCGGAATCACACCCGCGGATTATCCGGATGGCGTGTTGGGCGGGATCGCGTTTCAGCGGCATTGGGAAGCGATGGCGTACGCGGCGGGGGGTTCGGATTACTCGGCGCCGTGTCAGCGCGTGGGGGATTTTCTGGAGGCACGGGCATCGACGGGTGTGGGAGACGTTACTCCCTCGTATCAGCCGGGGGTGCGGATGACGGATCTGGCGTCGTGTTTGCCGGACTACGCGGTGACCGCGATCCGGGAGGCGCTGCCGGCGTTTGGGCGGCGTATTCCGGGGTTCGCGATGGCGGACGCGGTGATGACGGGGGTGGAAACGCGGACGTCGTCGCCGGTGCGGCTGACGCGGGGGCGGGATTTTCAGAGCCTTAATACGATGGGGTTGTATCCGGCGGGTGAAGGCGCGGGCTACGCGGGGGGGATCCTGTCGGCGGGGGTGGATGGGATTAAGGTTGGGGAGGCAATGGGGCTGGCGATGCGGTCGTAGGCGGCGAGGCAGAGCATGGGCAGCGTTGGGTGGGATTTGTGGGAGAAGCCTGACAGGATGTGGGCGTAGTCTTCTCGGGTGAGGGCGTAGGCGTGTGCGATTACGGCGTCCATTTCGGCGCGGAGTTGGGTTGGGGCGGTGCCCCAGGCCCAGTGAGGAGGCGCTGCCTTTTCAACCTCCGCCAGGGACAGGGTCCCTGGACCGCCGTCTTTTGGGTTCTCACGGGAAGGGGGGCCATCTTGGACGTCGCGGTGTCGAGGACGGCCCCCCTTCCCGTGAGAACCCAACGGAATGGTTCCAAGGGCCGCTGCCCTTGGTGGAGGTCCCAATGGCCCATGGGGAGGCAAAGCCTCCTGGCGGGTTCGGGCAGAGCGCGAAAGTTCCTTCGTCCCTTGCGCCAGAAATTTCGCGGCTGATTTTGTCAGCCGGGGCGCCGGACACGCATGCAACATGAAAAGACTGAGACTGGCCGCGATCTTTCGGCGCACACACCAATCGAACGTGAACGAATTGAACACCGCGCACAACGTCAGCGCCGCCGCCTCCGATCGTGCCCATGGCGTTTTCTCGCAGGTGCCTTTGTGGCCGAACACATGACCCGGCGGAATGAACGCGGCGATCATCGTGCGCTCATCATTGGCGCGGGCGATTTCCCGGAACGCGAGGCGGGCATGACCGGCGGCGCGCAGCCACGCGGGCTTGTCGGTCATGGCGTCGAAACGGATCGCATAGCGCGGGCTGGCGTGCCAGCGATCGGTAAATTGGTGGAACGTTTTGCCCTCGTGCAGAATGAGGCCGGTTTCGGGCGTGATTTCAGACGCCGGGGAGAAGCGGTGCGAGTCGTCGGTCATATGGGCCTCGCGGCCGAAGACGATGTTTTGCTGTTGCAGCCACGGACCCATGGGATCGTGGCCGATGAACAAATGGCGGGCGATGCGGTGATCGGCCGCACCGCTCAGTTCCAGGAACGTGTTCGACGCGCCGCTGGTGGCGGTGAGGAAATCGCGGTCGTAGGTCATGATGCGCTCGGGGTCGTTCAGTTGGGCGAGCGAATCGAGATAGAAGCCGCAGCGGAACGATGTGGTGGGGCCGACCCGGCGGGTGACGAGCAACGAGAATTTCAGACGGCCGTGGACGTCGAACCATTTGCGGCGATTTTCGAAGGTGTAACAGGACTCGAGTTTGGTTTCGTCCAGCACGCGGCGGCGCAGATGCGCGGTGCCCTCATTGGCATGGAAGGATGAGGGGACGACGACGCCGAGAGCGCCTTGATCGGCGACGCAATCCAGCATTCTTTCCATGAATACCTGGAACAGATCGATCGAGCCTTGACCGCCGATGGCGGGAAACAGGCGGTCGGTGAGGCGTTTGCGCTCGACGAACTCGTTTTTGTAAGCCGTGAAGGCGGCGGCGATTTCGGGATCCGAGAGCAGCGTTCGTTCCAGGGTCTCGCGCTCGCGTTTGGTGGGGGCGTCCATCACGGCGGGATCGTGCGCGGCGAGGAACTCCTTGGTTTGGTAATGAATGACATCCCAGGGGGGATTGCCGAGGACGACGTCGAAACCAGGAGACTTTCGTTCCGGTGCGAGGAATATTTCGGGGAAGGTGAGATCGAGGGGAATCGCCGTTTCGCCATGCGCCAGTAACCCGGCCTGGTGCGGGTGAAGATCGGCGGGCAGTTCGCCGGTTGCGGCGACGGCGCGTGCGAGGGCGAGGAACGCGTCGTTGGCGTGGCGGGCGCGGATCCGCACGGCGCCGGACCAGGCGCGGGCCAGGCCGCGTAATGGGGCGAGGCTCGTGTTCAGCCGGTCGAGGGCCGCTTGTTTCGATAGCACATCGGCGATGGAGCCGCCGATCGAGGCGTTCAGATGCGCGACCTCCTGCATCGCCGCGGCCGCGCGTTGGTGGAGGCGATGGGCGACTCCCTGGGCCAGCAGCGGATCGAGCGGGGCGCCGCCGACGGGGAGGTAAGCGAGATCGGCGATGAAGGGGCCGGAGAGGGAATCCCCGGTGATGAGGCGGTGGTCGAGGAAGGTGAGCGGCAGGCCCTCGGCGAAGGATTCGAGCCAGAGGGCGACTTTCGCCAACTCGACGGCCAGGGGGTCGCGGTCGATGCCATACAGGCAATGGACGGTGACCATGCGGCGGCAGATCGCCAGTGCCCATGCGCGAGACGGGCCGATGTCGGAGGGGCCAAAGTCGGAACGGCCGGCGGCGCGGGAGGGCAGATAGGCGGCGAGGCGGCGGTCGGGGTCGGGCAGCGCGTCGATGCGGGCATGCGCCGCGGGCGTGGCGAGCGCGTCGCAGCGGCGGCAGGCCTCATACAGCGCGTCGGCGAGGAAGCGGCAGGCGGCGACGAGGAAATGGCCGCTGCCCATGGCGGGGTCGATGATTTTGAGGCGCAATATGCCGGCGGGGTCGGCGGATGCGATGGGTCCGGCGATGAGCGGGGTGAGGGTTTCGCGCACCAGATGCGCAACGAAGCCGTTTGGGGTGTAGTAGGAGCCTCCGGCGCGGCGGCCGAGGCCCGTTCTGGTGAAGAAACGGCCGGCCGGGATGATTGTGTTGGGTTCTGTCTGGGCCATGGGATCGGGGGCG
>JAYVXQ010000122.1:0-6801 GCA_043785025.1 Acetobacteraceae bacterium | reverse complement strand
GCAAATGGTCAGCTATGAGGTCTCGATGGGCTTCGTGCTGGTTACCGTGCTGTTATGCGTCGGCAGCCTCAATCTGACCGACATCGTCCGCGCGCAGGCGGGCAGCACGTTCCTGCACTGGTACTGCGTGCCTTTGTTTCCGATGTTCATTATTTTCTTCATCTCGGCGCTGGCGGAAACCAATCGGGCACCGTTCGATTTGCCCGAGGGCGAGTCGGAAATCGTCGCGGGGTTCTTCGTCGAATATTCGTCCATGAGCTTCGGCCTGTTCTTCCTGGGCGAATACGCGAACATGATCCTCATGAGTGCCATGACCACGATCCTGTTCCTCGGCGGCTGGCTGCCGCCCTTCGACCTCGCGCCGTTCACCTGGATCCCCGGTCCGATCTGGATGATCCTGAAAATCTGCATGTGCCTGTTCACCTTCATCTGGGTCCGCGCGACGTTCCCGCGTTATCGTTACGATCAATTGATGCGGTTGGGCTGGAAGGTGTTCCTGCCGTTCTCCCTGGCCTGGCTGGTGCTGACGGCGGGCGTGCTGATGGCGTTCGGATGGCTTCCCAATGCATGATCTGAAAGGAGCCTGAGCGGATGGCGTTCCTCGACCGTACCGCGCGCGGCTTGTTGCTGACGGAACTCGTCACCGGCATGAGCCTGACCTTGCGCTATTTCTTTAAGCGCAAAGCGACGATCAATTATCCCTATG
This sequence comes from Acetobacteraceae bacterium, assembly GCA_043785025.1. GTDB lineage: Bacteria > Pseudomonadota > Alphaproteobacteria > Acetobacterales > Acetobacteraceae > Rhodopila. Next base: position 6,095 of record JAYVXQ010000122.1, on the reverse strand, counting down.
AAAAAGGCCCGATCAGCCCGCGCTTCAAGGGTGAGCACGCTTTGCGCCGTTATCCCAATGGCGAGGAACGCTGCATCGCCTGCAAGCTGTGTGAGGCCGTGTGTCCGGCGCAGGCGATCACGATCGAGGCCGAGCCGCGCGAGGACGGGTCGCGCCGCACCACGCGTTACGATATCGACATGACCAAGTGCATCTATTGCGGTCTGTGCGAGGAGGCCTGTCCGGTGGACGCGATTGTTGAGGGGCCGAATTTCGAATTCGCGACGGAGACGCGGGAAGAGCTGATGTACAACAAGGACAAGTTGCTCGCGAACGGCGACCGGTGGGAGCCTGAACTCGCGCGGCGGCTGGAACTGGACGCGCCCTACCGATGATCGCGGATCTTTTCTTCTATCTGTTCTCCGCCGTTCTGGTGCTGTCGGCCTCAGCCGTCGTGCTGGCGCGCAATCCCGTGCATTCGGTGCTGTTCCTGATCCTGGCGTTCTTCAACGCCGCCGCCTTGTTCCTGATCGCCGGGGCCGAGTTCCTGGCGATGATCCTTGTCATCGTCTATGTCGGCGCGGTCGCGGTGCTGTTCCTGTTCGTCGTGATGATGCTCGATGTCGACTTCGAGCAATTGCGCGGGGGGCTGCAACGCTATGCCGCTGTCGGGGGCGCTGTCGGCGCCGTGCTGCTGGCCGAGCTGGTGATGGTGTTCAGTGGCTGGCGGCTGGCGCCCGGTGCGGAAAAACTCCGTCTGTCGCCCATTCCCGCCAACATCAGCAATACCGAGGCCTTGGGCCGCGTGCTGTATACCGATTACATTTTCCTGTTTCAGACAGCGGGTCTCGTGCTGCTGGTCGCGATGATGGGCGCGATCGTGCTGACATTGCGCGACCGCAAAACCTCCAAACATCAGAATATTCGCACGCAAGGGCAGCGCGCGGAAACGGTTGAGCTTTTCCGGGTGGCGACGGGGGCTGGGACGAATGCCTCCGGCGGGTTCCTGCGGCCGCTGCCGCCCGAAAAGCCCGAGGCGGACAAAGTGGAAGAACATCATGGCCATCACTAACGGCTCGGTCGGGATCGAACATTACCTCGTGGTCAGCGGAATCCTGCTCGTGTTGGGCGTGTTCGGCATCTTCCTCAATCGTAAGAACGTGATCGTCATTCTGATGGCGATCGAATTGATCCTGCTGGCGGTCAATCTGAACTTCGTCGCCTTTTCGGCGGCGCTGGAGGATCTGTCGGGTCAGGTCATGGCCATGCTGGTCTTGACGGTCGCGGCGGCCGAGGCGGCGATCGGGCTCGCCATCGTCGTGGTGTATTTCCGCAATCGCGGATCGATCCAGGTTGAAGACGTCAACCTGATGAAGGGTTGACCATGGTTTACACGGCCGCCGTTTTCGCGCCCCTGATCGGCGCCCTCGTCTCTGGCCTCTTGGGCAAGCTGATCGGCGATCGCGCCGCCATGGCCGCGTCCGTGCTTGGCATGGTGATCGCCGCCATCTGTGGGCCCTATGCGTTCTTCACGCTGGTGCCGCATGGTGAGTCCAGTACAATCGACCTTGGCACCTGGATCGAGGCCGGCCGGTTCCACGTGTCATGGGCTTTACGCTACGACGCGCTGTCGGCGTCGATGGTGGCGATGGTGTCGTTCGTGTCGATGCTGATCCATGTTTATTCGATCGGCTACATGGAACATGACGCCACGCGCTGGCGCTTCTTCGCCTATTTGTCGCTGTTCACCTTCGCGATGTTGATGCTGGTGACCGCGGATAACCTCGCGCAGTTGTTCTTTGGCTGGGAGGGCGTCGGGCTCTGCTCGTATCTGTTGATCGGGTATTGGTACGACCGGCCCGCCGCCTGTGCCGCCGCGATGAAAGCCTTTATCGTCAACCGCATCGCCGATCTGCCGTTCGCCGTCGGTTTGGGGCTGATTTTCTACGGTTTCGGCTCCATCGAATTCGCCTCGATCTTCCCCAATGTCACCAAACACGCCGGTGAGACCTACCGGCTGTTCTATCACGACTTCCCCGCGTTGGAGGTCATCGGCTTCCTGTTGTTCATCGGTGCGATGGGCAAATCCGCGCAATTGGGACTGCATGTCTGGCTGCCCGACGCGATGGAGGGGCCAACGCCGGTCTCCGCGTTGATCCATGCCGCGACCATGGTGACGGCGGGCGTGTTTTTGATGGCGCGAATGTCGCCGCTGATGGAATACGCGCCGTATGCCTCGGGCTTCGTCACCATCGTCGGGGCGTCCACCGCGTTGTTCGCGGCCACGGTTGGCTGTTGCCAGAACGATATTAAACGGGTGATCGCCTATTCCACCTGTTCCCAGCTTGGCTACATGTTCGTCGCCGCCGGCGTGGGCGCTTATCAGGCGTCGGTGTTCCATCTCATCACCCATGCGTTCTTCAAGGCGTTGCTGTTCCTCAGCGCCGGATCGGTCATTCACGCGATGTCCGATGAGCAGGACATGCGCCGGATGGGCGGGCTCGCGCGCCACATCCCCGTCACCTGCGCCATGATGTGGATCGGCAATTGGGCCCTGGCCGGATTGCCGCTGATGTCAGGCGCGTTTTCCAAGGACGCGATCATCACGGCGGCGTACGAGGCGCACAGCAATGTCGGCTCCTACGCCTTCGTCTGCACGATCGCCGCCGCGTTCCTGACCGCGTTCTATTCCTGGCGCCTGCTGTTCATGACCTTCCACGGCAAGCCGCGCGCCGATCACCACACGATGGAGCACGTGCACGAATCCCCCTGGGTTATGCTGGTTCCCCTGCTGGTCCTGTCATTGGGCGCGATCTTCGCCGGACGTCTGCTGAACCATTGGTTCATCGGCGAGGAGCGGGACGCGTTCTGGAACGGCGCGATCTTCAACCATCCCGGCAACGAGATCATGGCGCATCTGGAACACACGCCCATGGTGGTCGAAGTGCTGCCGCAGCTGGTTGCCATGGCTGGAATCGCGCTCGCGTATCTGATGTATATCTGGCGGCCGGAATTGCCAAAAATCGTCGCCAGGGAACACCCAAGGACGTATTTCTTCCTGCTGAACAAATGGTATTTCGATGAGCTGTATTACCGGCTATTGGTCCGCCCGATCCGCCGCGCGGCGCTTGTGTACTGGAAGATCGGCGACGCGACGCTGATCGATGGTGTGCCCAATGGCCTCGCGTCCCTGGCCGCCGGCGGTGCGCGCCAGGCCGTCCGGCTGCAAACCGGCTCGCTCGCGTCTTACGCCTTCGTGATGCTCATCGGCGTCGTCGTCCTGATTTCCCTCTTTTTGTTCGTCCGGTGAATTCCATGAACGCCGCGGGTTACCCGTTACTGTCTTTGCTGACCTGGCTGCCGCTGATTGGCTGCGCGGTCATCATGTGCGTGCGCGGCGATGAGGAAACCGTCGCCTCCAACGCACGCTGGACCGCGTTATGGACCAGCCTGCTGGTGCTGGCTTTATCCCTGGTCTTGTGGGTGAAGTTCGATAAGCAGGAGGCCGGGTTCCAGTTCAACGAAAACCTCGCCTGGCTGCCGCATTACCGCATCGCCTATCGCATGGGCGTCGACGGCATCTCGGTGCTGTTCGTTCTGCTGGCGACCGTTCTGACACCGATCTGTATTCTGGCGAGCTGGGAGACGATCCGGATCAAGGTGCGCGAATATATGATCGCGTTCCTGATCCTGGAAACGACCATGGTGGGGATGTTCTGCGCGCTGGATTTCGTCGTTTTCTACATGTTCTTCGAAGCCGTGCTGATCCCGATGTATCTGATCATCGGCGTCTGGGGCGGACCGCGCCGCGTCTACGCCGCCGTCAAATTTTTCCTGTTCACGCTGACCGGATCGGTGCTGATGCTGCTGGCGCTGATCGCCATGTGGCTGCACGCGGGCACCACCGACGTCGAAACGTTGATGGCGACCGATTTTCCGTTCCGCATGCAGAGCTGGCTGTTCTTCGCGCTGTTCGCCTCCTTCGCCGTTAAGGTGCCGATGTGGCCGTTCCACACCTGGCTGCCCGATGCGCATGTGGAGGCACCGACGGCCGGCTCCGTCATCCTCGCCGGTGTTTTGTTGAAGATGGGCGCTTACGGTTTCCTTCGCTTCACGATCCCGATGCTGCCCGCGGCATCGCAAACTTTCGCTCCCTTTATCTACACATTATCGGTGGTGGCGGTGATTTACACCTCGCTCGTGGCGTTGGCGCAGGAGGATATGAAGAAACTGATCGCCTATTCCTCGGTCGCGCATATGGGGGTCGTGACGATCGGGATCTTCACCTTCAACGAACAAGGCATCCAGGGCGCTTTATTCCAGATGCTGTCGCACGGCATCGTCTCCGGCGCGCTGTTCCTGATCGTCGGCGTCGTCTACGACCGGATCCACACGCGCGAGATCGCGCGCTATGGCGGGCTCGCGGACCGGATGCCCGCTTACGCGCTGGTGTTCATGCTGTTCACCATGGCCTCGGTTGGACTGCCCGGCACGGCGGGCTTCGTGGGCGAGTTCCTGGTCATCGTCGGCGCCGCGCAAATCAATTTCTGGCTCGCTTTTCTGGGCGGGCTGGGGATGATCCTGGGTGCCGTTTACATGCTGTATCTGTATCGCCGGATCATCTTCGGAACGATCACGCACGCCGATCTGAAACATATTCTGGACCTCAGTCCGCGCGAATGGGCGGTGTTCGCCCCACTGATCGTGCTGACGCTGTGGATGGGGATCTACCCATCCAGCTTCACCGGCTTCTTCGACATGTCGGTGGCGCAAATGGTGAAGCAGCATCACGACGCGCTGACGGTCAGCACGCGCCTCGCGGGGATTGGACATTAAATGAACTGGACCCTCGCTCTGCCGGAGATCGTGCTCGCCTGTCTGGGGTTCGCGATTTTGCTGTTCGGCGTGGTGCGCAAACAGGACAGCACGACGCTGGCCACCATGTTCACCATCGGCGCGTTTTTGCTGACGGGCATGCTGGCGGGCACCGCCGTCCCCGGATACGGTTTTCACGGCCAGTTCGTCACCGATGCCTTCGCGACGTTCAACAAGGAACTGATCCTGGCGGGTGGCGTGCTGGCGTTGATCCTGTCCCTGGATTGGAACCGCGCCGCCGGCATCGCGCGCTTTGAGTATCCCGTGCTGGTGCTGTTCGCGACCGTGGGCATGCTGATCATGGTGTCGGCATCGAATCTCATGACATTATACATGGGGCTGGAACTGCAATCCCTGGCCTTGTATGTCCTCGCCGCTTTCGCCCGCGACAATCTCCGCTCGTCCGAGGCTGGACTTAAATACTTCGTTCTGAGCGGTCTGGCGTCGGGTCTGCTGCTGTATGGCATCTCCCTCGTCTACGGTTTCGCCGGCACCATGGATTTCTTGGGCTTGCGCGTGGCCCTGGCCGATCCCACCGCCGCGCAGCCCGGATTGATCGTCGGCGTGGTGTTCGTGCTGGTCGGGCTGTCGTTCAAGGTCTCCGCCGTGCCGTTCCATATGTGGACGCCGGATGTCTACGAAGGCGCGCCGACACCGGTCACGGTGTTCTTTGCCACCGCCCCCAAGGTCGCGGCGATGGCGCTGCTGCTGCGCGTGATGGGCACGTCGTTCGCGACGCTGGTGCCGGCCTGGCAAATGCTCGTCGTTTTGATGTCGATCGGATCGATGCTGTTGGGCGCGCTGGCCGCGATCGGACAGACCAACATCAAGCGCCTGATGGCGTATTCCTCGATCGGACATATGGGCTACGCGCTGATCGGCCTCGCGGTCGGCTCGGCGGATGGGGCGCGTGGCGTGCTGGTCTACATGACGGTCTATGTGCTGATGACCGCGGGCATCTTCGCCTGCATCCTGGCGATGCGCCGCGCCGGCCAACCGGTCGAGCAAATCGCCGATCTGTCCGGCCTCGCCACGACCGATCCCGGCCTCGCTTTGGCGATCAGCGTGTTCATGTTCAGCCTGGCCGGTATTCCGCTCATGGGCGGGTTCTTCGCCAAGCTGTATATTTTTCTCGCCGCCGTGAAAGCCGGACTTTACGTCCTCGCGGTGATCGGCGTGCTCGCCAGCGTGATCGGCGCGTTTTATTACATCCGCGTGATCAAGGTGATGTATTTCGATCC
>JAYVXQ010000121.1:0-20325 GCA_043785025.1 Acetobacteraceae bacterium | reverse complement strand
CGTCGGATAGTTTATTGCCGTCGGGGCCGAACAGCTTGATGCCGTTGTCCTCGTACGAATTATGCGACGCCGAGATCATCACGCCCAGATCGGCGCGCAAACTGCGGGTCAGCATGGCGACGGCGGGCGTGGGCAGCGGGCCCAACAAGGTCACATCCATGCCGGCGCCGATGAAGCCGGCGGTCAGCGCGGGCTCGATCATATAGCCCGACAGGCGCGTGTCCTTGCCGATCACGACACGATGGCGATGCGCGCCACGGGTGAAAATCAGGCCTGCCGCCTGACCCAGACGCAGCGCGATGCCCGCAGTCATCGGGTCGGTGTTGGCCGTCCCGCGGATCCCGTCGGTGCCGAACAGACGTCTGTCTTTTTTCATATACACTCCGAGGCGTCCTCCGTTCGGTCTAATCCGCCAATCACCGAAAAGGAAGGGATTCGTAGTTACAAATTGATCGCACGCCAGACCCGCAACGCCTGAATCGTCGCTTTGACGTCGTGAACCCGTAATATCGCCGCGCCCGCGGTGGCCGCGAACAGTCCGGCGGCGAGGGATCCGGGCAGTGCGCAAGCGGGATCGTCCTCCTGGCTCGCGGCGCGGATGAAGCCTTTGCGCGATACGCCGGCGACGACCGGGAAACCCAGAGCGGTCACGGCGGCGAGGCCGCGCAGCAAGGCGAAGGACTGAGCCGGGCGCTTGGCGAAGCCAAAACCAGGGTCGATCGCGATCGCGGCGGTCTCGATTCCCGCCGCAATCGCCGACGTGATGCGCGCCGTCAACTCCCGGGTAACCTCGGTGACGACATCCGAGTACGCCGCATGGGCGGACATCGTGGCGGGCGTGCCGCGCATATGCATCAGGATCACCGGACAGAATCGGGCCGCGACCACCGCGGCGGCGGCGGGATCATGCGTCAGGGCGCTCACGTCGTTGACGATGGCGGCACCCGCGTCCAAAGCGGCTGCCATGGTCGCGGCGTTGCGAGTGTCCACGGATACCAGGACCCCCGCGGCGGCCAAAGCGCGGATCACCGGCAGTACGCGCGTCTGTTCCTCGGCGGGGGAGACCGGCGTCGCGCCCGGGCGGGTGCTCTCACCGCCGACGTCGATGATATCGGCGCCCTCGTCTCGCATCGCCAATCCCGCGACGATCGCGGCGTCCCGCGTCAGGCGGCCGCCATCGCTGAAACTGTCGGGGGTGACGTTCAGGATGCCCATCACACGGGTGCGGTCCAGGATCAGGCCAGCCCATACGCGGGTGTTGCTCAAGAGCGGACCCAGAACTTGTTGACGCAGACCGGCGCGAAACCGAGACGGCGATACAGCGCGCGCGCCGGCGCGTTGCCCTCGACGACCTGCAAGCCGACGCTCTGCGCTCCGAGCGAGGCAGCCCATGCCATCAGGCCGCGCATCGCGACCCCCGCGCCGCCAGTTCCCTGGGCATCGGCGCGGGTCGCCACGCATTCAGCGACCGCGAACGGGCCCAGAGCGACTCCGAGCGCGGTCGAAACCACACGCCCCATGCGCCGCACGGCGAAGAACGCGCGCGGCGCGGGCACACGGCGCAAAATCTCCTGATTTACGGCCCGGCGGTCGGGTGTGATCGCTTCCAGATACACCTCCAGCCATTCCGGGGTGGGATCGAAACTCACCTCCAACTCCGGCGGCGGCGCCATGGGCTCGACACACGCCTGCATGGTGACGGTCGTGTCGCCGGTGGCATAACCGCGCGCGCGCAACAGCTCCGGCAATCCCGCCGGCTGGCTGAGATCGAACGTATGCAGCCGCGCGCGCGCGCCTTTTTCGCGATAACGGGCCTCCACCCGATCGAGCGCCGCGGCCGGGTCCGCGCCGGTGAACCCGATCGTCGAGACGGAGTTGGCGCGCTGCGACCCGCCGCCAGACCAGCGCCACAGCCAGCCATCGAGATCGGCGATCTCGGACGCGGGCCACGCCCGGACATGCAGGCGCTCGAGCTGGCGAAGCGTTTCGGCATTGGTGACCATGAGACCTTCCGATCGATGCGGGCGCCCGCGCGGGTTCAGCTTGCGCGCGTCACCTTGCCCTTCTATATCAGCGGCGTCGCCCAGTTGTTTGAGCAAGGTCCGTATTTCGGTTCGCTTCACGCGTCGAACCCGGTTCCCGAATTCCTTCGCCGAGGTCTGACCCGCCGCGCGCGGCCGCGTGGCGGACCGCTGTGAACGGGACGCACGATGCCGCCAAACACGATGGATCGGTTCGCCCGATTCGATAACGCCGCCGCCTCCGAAGGTCATCGAAACGCCGGAGGTCAGAAGCCCGCGCCGCTTCGCGGACGTCAGAAGCCCGCGCCGCTTCGCGGAGTTCAGAAGCCCGCGCCGCTTCGCGGACGTCAGAAGCCCGCGCCGCTTCGCGGACGTCAGAAGCCCGCGCCTCTTCGCGGAGTTCAGAAGCCCGCGCCGCTTCGCGGACGACGTGTCGAAATGCCCATCGCCGATCTGATACGTTCCTGACACGCGATGCCACTAGAGTCGAACAAATGGTCGTTCCGGCCGGCCGCGTTTCCCGCGTCCCGGCCCAAGACGAATCGTTGCCGCCTGCTTCCGCGCGCTCATGCGGAACAAATCCGGGCGGGCCGCCGGATCGGCGAGGATCGGCCGCGGCGCGCCTTCGCCTCCCCTACCCGCCAGCGTTGGGCGATTCGTCGTACGCCCGCCGCCTGAAATCAAACGACGAGACCGGCCTTGCCTCAGATTCTCCTCACGCTGTTGGTATAAAACACATGCCCGATCCTGATCCCGTCACGGTTTCCACGCCGCCAGCCGCCACGGCCTGGCGGGCGATGACCGCGCCGTATATGAAAGCCAGCACTCGCCTGGCGTTGTTTCAATTGTTGACGACCTTCGTGCCGTTTCTGGCGGTGATGGCGGCGATGATGATTGCCTTGCATCATGGATTTCTGGTCGCGCTGGTGTTGCTGCCGGTGGGCGCCGTGCTGCTGGTGCGGCTGTTCATCTTTCAACATGATTGTGGTCACGGATCGTTTTTCGGCGCGTCCTGGGCCAATGGGCTTTTGGGGCGGTTCCTCAGTTTGCTGACGCTGACGCCCTATACGTTCTGGCGCCACGATCACGCGATGCATCACGCGGGCACCGGCAATCTGGACCGGCGCGGCTTCGGCGACGTGACGACGCTGACGCTGCCGGAATACCGGGCGCTGCCCTGGAGCCAGCGCTTCGCCTACCGGCTGTATCGCCATCCGCTGGTGATGTTCGGCGCGGGACCGGCCTGGCTGATCCTGTTCCGGCTGCGGGTGCCCAAAGGCAGCCCAACCCGGCATTGGCGCGACTGGCTGAGCATCATCGGCACCGACGCCGTCGCCGCCATCGGCCTCATCATCCTCATCATGCTACTGGGCCCCACGCCGGTATTGCTGGCCTGGTTGCCGGTCATTCTACTGGCGGCGACGATCGGGATCTGGCTGTTCTACGTGCAGCATCAGTTCGAGGACGCGTATTGGGAAGCCCGCTCCGGTTGGGATTTCCATGCCGCCGCCTTGCATGGTTCGTCGTTCTATGACCTGCCGCGGGTGCTGCACTGGATGACCGGCAATATCGGCTTCCATCACATTCACCACCTCGCCAGCAAGATCCCGAACTACCGGTTGCGCGCCTGCCATGATGAGAATCCGGCGCTGCATCTGGCGCCGCGATTGACGCTGCGGGAGAGTCTGCGCTGCGCGCGGCTCGCGCTGTGGGATACGGAACATCGCAAGCTGGTGCCGTTCAACGCCGCGCGGCGGAAGTAGGCCGGGGTTCCACCCCAGACCCGGCCGGGAGGCTCTGCCTCCTGGACCTCCGCCAAAGGGCAAGGCCCTTTGGGATCTATCCACTTGCTCCCGTAATAAAAAAGGGTCATCGCGGACGTTGAAACGTCTTGGATGGCCCTCTTTTATTACGGGAGCAAATCCCCGGGATCCAAGGGCTATCGCCCTTGGCGGAGATCCAAGAGGCAGAGCCTCTTGGCGGGTTTCAGGGCAGCGCCCTGATTGCCTTCCTTCACCCCGGGATCGGCGCCGGCTCCGGTCCACCGCTGGACGGCGGCGGCGAGGACGGGCGGCCCGCGTTGGGCACCGAGCTACGGCGGTTCTCCGGCGCGGGTTCATCCATCACCGTCCGCACCACTTTCTCGCCGCGCAGCACCGTGCGGATCTCGTCGCCGGACAGCGTCTCGTATTCCAGCAGGCCGCGCGCCAGACGATGCAGATCGTCCACGTTCTCCGTCAGGATCCGTTTCGCGCGGGCGTAAGCGCGATCGATGATCTCCTTCACCTCGCGGTCGATCTCCCGCGCCGTCGCCTCGGACACGTTCTTGCTCTGGGTCACGGAGTGGCCGAGGAACACCTCCTGGCTGTTGTCGCCATAAGCGATCATCCCAAGCTTGTCGCTCATGCCCCATTCGGTGACCATGCGGCGCGCGATTTCCGTCGCGGTCTTGATATCCCCGCTGGCGCCGTTGGACACGCCGTCGGGACCAAAGATGATCTCCTCAGCGAGCCGCCCACCCAGCGCCATGGCGATCTTGTCCTGCATCCACGCCTTGCTCATGGACAGGCGATCGTTCTCCGGCAGGCTCATGACCAGCCCCAACGCGCGTCCCCGCGGGATAATCGTCGCTTTATGCACCGGATCGGAGTTCGGCAGATGTAAGGCGCACAAAGCGTGCCCGCCCTCGTGATAGGCGGTCATTTTCTTTTCCGCCTCCGACATGACCAGCGAGCGGCGCTCGGTGCCCATCATCACCTTATCCTTGGCGGCCTCGAACTCCGCCATCGCCACCACGCGCTTGCCCAGACGGGCGGCGAGCAAGGCGCCTTCGTTGATCAGGTTGGCGAGGTCCGCGCCCGAAAAGCCCGGCGTGCCGCGCGCGATAACCTTGGGATCGACATCGGCGGCCAGCGGCACCTTGCGCATGTGGACGCGCAGGATCTTCTCCCGCCCGTTCACGTCGGGGTTCGGCACCACCACCTGACGGTCGAACCGGCCGGGACGCAGCAAAGCGGGATCCAGCACGTCCGGCCGGTTGGTCGCGGCGATCAGGATCACGCCCTCGTTCGATTCGAACCCGTCCATCTCGACCAGCATCTGATTGAGCGTCTGTTCCCGCTCATCATTGCCGCCGCCAAGTCCGGCGCCGCGATGGCGCCCGACCGCGTCGATCTCGTCGATAAAGATGATGCAGGGCGCGTTCTTCTTACCCTGCTCGAACATGTCACGCACCCGGGACGCGCCGACGCCCACGAACATCTCGACGAAGTCAGAGCCGGAGATGGTGAAGAAGGGCACATTCGCCTCCCCCGCGATGGCGCGGGCGAGCAGCGTCTTACCCGTGCCGGGCGGGCCGACCAGCAGCACGCCTTTGGGGATCTTACCGCCGAGGCGCTGGAATTTCTGCGGATCCTTCAGAAATTCGACGATTTCCTGCAATTCCTGCTTGGCCTCGTCGATGCCCGCGACGTCGTCGAACGTCACGCGGCCCTGTTTCTCCGTCAGCAACCTGGCGCGCGATTTACCGAACCCCATGGCGCGGCCGCCGCCCGATTGCATCTGGCGCATGAAAAACACCCAGACACCGATCAGCAGCAGCATCGGGAACCAGCTGAGAATGACATGCAGCAGCGGGCTGACGCCGTCATCCTCGGGCTTGGCGATGACGCGCACGCCTTTATCGGTCAAACGCCCGACCAGCGAGGGGTCTTCCGGGGTGTACGTCTGATACGTCCGCCCATCGGTCATCTGACCGGTCACGGTGCGTCCCTGAATGACGGAATCCCGCACTTCATTTTTGTTCACATAGCTAATGAAGTCGGAATAGGCCATTTGCGTCGCGCTCGTATGCGACACCGAAGGCTGGAACAGATTGAACAGCACAACCAGCAGCAGGGCGATGATGACCCAAAGCGCCAGATTGCGGCCGAAATTGCTCATGATTGATCACTCGAGGTCACGGTTGCGCAAGGTCGCACACGGCCGGGGCCGTGTTCAACCAGAATGATATAAGCACGCACGAGGCTTTCCGGCACCCCCTCGCCCCAGGAAACTGACACGACGATGGTGTCATTGCGGTTGCCCAACGACGAATGGGGCGCCGGCCATGGGCGATGGCGGGCTGAACACGACCCGCCACGCCGGATCGCCAAACCCCAGATGGGGAATGGCGATCACGTTGTCATCGCGGCACACCGCGGGCAGGCCATGCAACACCACCGTGGGAGGACCTCCCAGGACACGATATCGCGCGGCGCCGGAGCCGATGGCACCGAAACGCAGACCCTCCTCCGTCAGATCGATTCCGGACGGCGCGCCGGTCAGGCGAAAACGGCCGTCCCAGATCGCGCCGTGCCGCGCGGCCACCGCGGGTCGCAGCGCCCTTGCCTCCCGGACCAGCAACCATCCCGGTCCATGGCGGCCCGCCGCCAGGATCCGCACGCCGCCCAAGGTCGCGGGTCCCGGCGCGCGGGCCAATGCGGCGACGCGATCGATCGGCGGCGCGTAGGGGGCGCCCGCGATGACGCGCATCACCGCCGCCAGGGCGTCCGGATCGATTGGACCGCGCGGCAAAATCGCGAACCCCTCGGGACGGATCGAAATCCGCGCCGCCAGCGCGCGCGCGATCGCCTCATCCCGCGCGGCCCGGTGCGCGCCCGCCATGCGCGCGGCTTGGGCCACGGCCCAGGTGCCTTCGCCGTTGCCCGCCGGATCGGCGCGACCCAGACGCAACCGCGCCCGTAAGGCGGCGGGATCCCGGTTGGACGGATCCTCAACCCAGCCCACACCCAATCCGGTCAGAAAATCGCGCAACATCTGGGGTGGGACGTCCAGAAGCGGGCGCAGCAGCCGGACCGCGGCGGTTTCCATCAGCGCCGGCATCCCGGCGAGGCCCAGAGACGCGCTGCCGGACAGCACCCGCATCATCAGTGTCTCCACCTGGTCGCCCCGATGATGGCCCGCCAGCAGATGAACGATCCCGGACGAGGCGCAGGCGGCGGTCAGCAGCCGATACCGGGCCGCCCGCGCGCGTTCCGCCAGCGCGGGTCCTTTCGACAGGTCGCGCGCCAGCAGAACGCGCGACGCGATGCCCATGCCGGCAAGGCGTGTCGCGGTGTCCGCGGAGTCTCGCGCCGAGTCCGCCCGCAATCCGTGATCGACGATCAGCGCCAGCAACGCGCCATCCCGTTCAGTCGCGAACCGATGCGCCAGCAGCGCCAGCGCCATGCTGTCCGCCCCGCCCGACACGGCGGCGGCGAAACGCGCCCGCGGCTCGAACGGCCCAAGCGCGGTCATGACGGCGTCGAAGTGAGAATACAGGTCCAATCGGGACGCGGCCATTGACGCGCGGATCAGGCGGCGGGACCGTTGAACGCGTTGAACGCGTTGAACGTGATGATCGTATAGGTATCCTTGACCCCCGCCAGCGACTGCACCCGCTCGGTCACGAACAGGCCGATGTCGTCGGCCGCATCGAGATAGAATTTTCCCAACAAATCATACTGGCCAGAGGTCGAAAACAGCTCCGACAATTGCGGAATGGTATCGGCCGCCGCGCGCGCGACGCGATAGGCCTGGCCCATGTCGCATTTGATCATGACGAAAATGGCTTTCATGGATGGGACCTCCGTCCGCCGTGAACCGTCAGGATTTCGCGCATCCCGCGCGGTCGTTGGTCTTGGTGATCGAGTCCTTCAGATCGGCGCGCACCTGGGGGAACTCCGACCGCAGACGCCCCAACGTATCACAGGCCGCGCGTTTTTCGTTAATGACGGTCAACGCGCCGGCGAGGCCCAACAGCGCATCCTGCGCGTGGCGGCCCTTATGCGAGCGGTTATAGGTGTCGTCGAACGCGATCGCCGCCTGCGCGAATTGACGCTGCCCCACCAGCGCCTGCGCCAGCAAAAACTGCCCATCATAGGCCCTGGGCGAGGTGCGGTTCACCATCACCTCCCGCGCCGAGCGTTCGGCGGACGCGTAATCCCGGCGCGCCAAAGCCGCGTGGCCTTCCTGCAACGCCAGCTCCGGCGTGCGCTTGCCGTTGGGATCGAGCGGCCCCTCGGCGACCGGGGGCGGCGGCGCGGGAGCAGGCGAGGTCGGCCGGGTCACAGCGGGAGGGCCAGCGGGTACGGCGGCGGCCGGTATCGCGGAGGGGGGCGTGGCGACCGGCGGCACCGTCCGCGCGGGTTCGATCCGGACCGCCAAGGGGGGAGCGGGCGGGACTGGCCGCGCCTCCCGCATCGGTTCCGGCGCGGGATTGAACGTGAAGGATTGCGGCGGCGGGGAGGACGCGGGCGGCACGACCGTGGGCATCGGCAGCGCCAGCCGCGTCGGCGGCACCTCAGGGGGGCGCACCTCAGGGGGGCGAACCTCGGCGGGCGGCGGGCGCGGGGCCACTTCCCTCACCCGCGGCGGCTCGATCGAACCCTGCATGGGCTGAGGCGCCGGCGGCGCCGCGCCCTGGCGTCCGGGCAGATTGAGCTGGAACGTCAGATCGTCAATGCGTTTCGCGAGGTCGGCGTTATGCCGGTTCATCATGTTCTGAGTTTCATCGATGCGGCCACGCAACCCGCGCACCTGTTCCTCCATCGACTGCACCCGGCTCAGCAATTGGGCCGCGACATCGGTGCCGCCACCACCGCCCCCACCCTGGCGCACTTGCTCACGCAGCACCTGAATGTCCTGGCGTAACTGATATAATTGGTTCTGCAGCGCGATCCCCTCGCGGCTGTCGACCTGCGCATGGACCGGCAGCGGCATGGTCTGGATCGCCAGACACAACCCCACGGCCGCGCCGCGCCGCGCCCAAAGCCGCAACGCCTTTAGCAAAGGCATCATTCGCTCTCCCACACCTAATTTCGTATCAATTTATTGGTCTTATCATCGAATTTAACCTGGACGCAGTGAAAAACCCAGAGACAGCGGCCGATGGAGATCACGATATGGCGGAGTCAGCGCGGTTTCCGATCGCGTTGGCTCACGGGAACCGCGCTAAATAGGTGTTTGAGCGAGCATTTTCATCTGATCAGATGAGACCACCTGATCGGATAACACTCTAGACCATGATCGGTTCAGGTTGACCCGATCATGGTCTGAATTTCGCTTTGACGAGGGCGATTCACGTGTGAGGTTGAAGTCAACCTCACACGATCGCACTCTATCGCGCCGAGGTGATGGCATTGCGGTTCCGCGCCCATGCTTCCTCGGTCGATCCAGGGGCGATCGGGCGGTCCTTACCATAGCTCAAGGTCTCGATCCGGCTCGACGCCACGCCCTTGATCGTCAGATAGGACGCCGCCGCGAAGGCCCGCCGGTTGCCAAGCGCCAGGTTATATTCCTCGGTCCCCCGCTCATCGCAATCGCCCGCGATCGTCACCAAAACCGCCTTATTCCGGTTCAACCATTCCGCCTGGGCATCGAGCGTCGCCCGCGCGTCCTGGCGGATCACCGACTGATCCAGGTCGAAGAATACCGTGTCGCCGCCCGCGGCCAGCGGATCGCGGAACGAGGCGGCGGAGCTGGAATCGCCCCCGGCCCCCGCGGCCGCGCCGCGTCCGGCTCCCGGCTCATTCGACGAACAGCCCGCCAGCAGGCTGACGACGAGGAGGGCGCTTATACCAACGGCCCGAAACGATGACTCTTCCGTGATTCTGGGCCGTTGGTATGGCGCGCCAGATTGGCGGTCGGCGGCGCGCGAAATCAACAAGGATACCGGCGGCCGCCGGCCCATCGAAGATGGGACAACGTTAAGGGCCGTTGGTATCAAACGAAGTTTGGTCATGCCGCGTGGATCCCCGTCAGACAAAATCAGCGGCCGCGATGTGCGCCGCATGGCGCGCACGGTCAACCCGAGGTCGTTTCCGGTAGTGTCTCAGTTTGAAGTCCGGCTCCGGCCCGCTCCCCCGCCCGGCCACCCATGTCATTATAATCCTGGGTGGCCGGGCGGGGGAGCGGGCCGGAGCCGGACTTACTTTTTCAAACTGAGACACTACCTCGTTTCCCGGTCAAACCTGATCGAAATCCACCACGACCCGGGCGGTCAGCGGGCGGGCCTGACAGGCGAGCACGTAACCCGCTTCGGTCTCCCACGGTTCCAACGAGTAATTCGCCGCCATCTCCACCCGCCCCTCGATCAACCGCGCGCGGCACGTGCAGCACATCCCGGCCTTGCAGGAGAACGGCGGATCGCGGCCCATGCGCAGCGCGCCGTCGATGATCGTCTCCCCGGCCCGCAGCGGGACCTCGATACGGGCACCGTCCAGCACCAGGGTGGCGATGGAAGCCGGAACCGCGTCCGAGGCCACCGGCGCCACGCCGCGAGCGCCGTCCGGGGACGCGGTGAATCGCTCCTCATGCAACCTGTCAGCCGCCACGCCCGCCGCCGCCAAAGCGTCGCGCGCGCCAGAGATCATGGCCTCAGGCCCGCAGATGAACACGTGATCGGGCTCCGGCATCAGACGCAGCAGCGCGGGGATCTTACCGGCGTCGAGGCGTCCGTTGAGGATATCCAGCTCCTGCCGCTCCCGCGACAGCACGTGGAACACCGACAGGCGGCGCAGATGCCGGTCTTTCAGATCCTCGATCTCATCGCGGAACATGATGTCATGGGTTGTCCGGTTGCCAAAGAACAGAAAGAACCGGCTGGCGGGTTCGCGCGCCAGAACGGTTTTCATGATCGACAGAATGGGCGTGATGCCGGAGCCCGCCGCGAAGGCCGCGAAGACCCGCGCGGCATTTGGTTGGGGCGCGATGCCGAACCGCCCATCCGGCGGCGCGACCGCGAGCGTCTGTCCTGTCGCGAGTGTCTCAGCGGCCCATGAGGAAAACAGCCCGCCGGGAAGCTGTTTGATGGCGACGCGGAGCGGACCGTCATCCAGGCCCGAGCAGATCGAATAGCAACGCCTGATGTCGTGGCCCGCGACCGTGGCCCGCAGGGTCAGAAACTGGCCGGGCGTGAAGTCGCGCCAGGACGCCGGTGTATCGAACGCGACGACCAGCGATCCGGCGGGATCCGCGCGCGCCTCGATCACCCTCAAAGACTGAAACCGCGGCGCCATTCAGGGCGTTTTCGCGGCTCTGCCAAGGCCGCCATACTGATCCAGCATCCGCGCGAACCATTCTGATACCGTATCGTCCTGGGCTAGCAACGCGAACCCGCTGGCGCAGCGCGGCCACATCAGCGTCCCCGCGATGATATGATCGGCGTATCCCGGCGCGGGTCCGCTGAGAAACGGTTGCGCCCGCAGCACGAGGCGAATCGGGGTCAGCGTTTCACGAAACAGGGGCAGCCGATCCTCGCGCCCGGACTGCACCTGTTCCAGGGTCGCGCCGAACCGGGCCTCGCGGCTGGCGCGGAAATACGGACGGTCCTTCGGATCGATGACATCGAACAGATCGCGCACGATGAAGCGGGCGATGCCGCCGATCAGGACCGAATCAGCCCATGCGTTGATGAACCGCGCATGGGCGCGCCCGGTGGCACAGCCGAACAAGGTCGGCGTCGGGGTCTGATCCTCCAAATAGTTCGCGATCGTCCAACTCTCGAACAGCACATGGCCGCCATCGCGCAGCACCGGCACTTTCGCCTTGCCCTCGGGCTGCCCCGAAAACGCCAGCGCCCCGGTGTCGGTGAAGCGCCACGGGATCGTTTCGACCGGCATGCCTTTATGCGCCAGGGCGAACCGCGTCCGCCAGCAATACGGGCTGAACCGCAAATCGGGATCGGCTCCGGCGAGATCATACAGTATCATCGTCATGCGCGGACCCTGCGCCATTCCCGCCAATGGGTCCAGATCGGCGCCGCGCTGACGAGGTGATGAGCATGACCATCCGCAATCTCGATCGGGTTCTCGCACCGCGTTCGGTGGCGGTGATCGGCGCCTCGCGGCGGGAGCGCGCGGTGGGCCGCCTCGTGCTGACCAACATGCGCGCGGCGGGGTTCGCCGGACGACTGATGCCGGTCAATCCGCGGGCCACCGAGATCGACGGGTTGGAGGTGTTTCCAGACATCGAATCGCTGCCTGAAAATCCGGATCTCGCGGTGATCGCGACCCCGCCGGACACGGTGCCGGACCTGATCGCGCGGCTGGTGAAGCGCGGGTGCGCGGGTGCGGTTGTGATCAGCGCGGGTGGCGGCGAGGGGATGGAGGCGCACCGGCATCAGGCGATGCTGGACGCGGCGCGGCCGGGATTGCTGCGCGTCATCGGGCCGAATTGCCTCGGCCTGGTGGTGCCGGGGGCGCATGTGAACGCGAGTTTCGGGCCGGTGCCCGCGCGCGACGGCGGCATCGCCTGTTTCACCCAATCGGGCGCGGTCGCGGCGGCGCTGATGGACTGGGCTTACGCGCATGACGTGGGTTTTCGTTATGTCGTTTCGTTGGGCGACATGGCCGATGTGGATTTCGGCGACATGCTGGATTTCGCCGCCACCGATTACGGCACCAAAGCCGTGTTGCTGTATGTGGAAAGCGTCACCTCAGCGCGCAAATTCATGAGTGCCGCGCGGGCGGCGGCGCGCGGCAAGCCGGTGATCGTGGTGAAGGCGGGCAGGCATCCGGCCGCCTCGGCCGCCGCGCGATCGCATACCGGCGCGCTGGCCGGCTCCGACGCGGTCTATGACGCCGCGTTCCGCCGCGCCGGATTGCTGCGGGTGCAGGGACTGAGCGATCTGTTTTCCGCCGCCGAGACCCTGTCGCGCGCCACCAGTCCCAGACGCGGAGAAAGACTGGCGATCCTGACCAATGGCGGCGGTTTCGGCGTGCTGGCGACCGATGCCTGGATGGACACCGGCGGCACCCTGGCCGACCTCAGCCCAGACACGCGCATTGCACTGGACGCCGTTTTGCCGCCCGCCTGGCCGCGCGCCAATCCCATCGATATCGGCGGCGACGCGGGGGCCGAACGGTATCGCGCGGCTCTCGCCGTGTTGCTGGCCGATCCCGGGATCGACACGATCCTGGCGTTGAATTGCCCGACCGGCGTCGCCTCCTCCGACGAGGCAGCCAAGGGCTTGCTCGCCGCATGGTCCGAACGCAAGGCATCCAGCACGCCAAACGTGCTGGCGTGCTGGATGTCCGCCTCCGGCGGCCAGGCGTCATGGTCCGCGTTCGCGGCGGCGGGCATGCCGGCCTTCGCCACCATCGAAAGCGCGATCGCCGGCTGTGCCGAACTGGCCGAGTTCTCACGCAACCAGCGGCTGATGTTACGCGTGCCCGCCTTGAGCGAGGACGCCGGACCCGCCGTCGATCGGAACGCGGCGCGCGCGCTGATCGCGGGCTCGACGGATGCCTGGATGGACGCGCCGGATGCGAAACGATTAATCGCCGCATACGGGATCCCGGTGATCCCGGCGCGCGCCGCCACCTCGCCCGAGGAAGCCGGACAGGCGGCCGCCGATCTGGGTGGACCGGTGGCGCTGAAAGTCCGCGCGCGCGGATTACACCATAAGACCGATGTGGGCGGCGTCGTGCTGGACCTGTCGGGGCCGGAGGCGGTGCGCGCCGCCGCGGAATCGATGCGAACCCGGATCGACAACGTGGAGGGCTTCACCGTCGAGAAGATGGCGCAACGTCCCGGCGCGTTCGAGTTGATCATCGGCGCCAGCGTCGATCCCACGTTCGGTCCGGTCATCCTGTTCGGCCTGGGTGGCGTGGGGGTGGAGGCGACGGCGGACACCACGCTGGCCTTGCCGCCGCTGGATCTGGAACTCGCCCGCGGCATGATCGGGCGCACCCGCGTGGCGCGCCAATTGGACGGGATCCGCGGGCGACCGCCGGTCGACCTCGACGCGCTGGCATGGGCTCTGGTCGCGGTGTCCCGTCTCGTGCTGGATCAGCCGGAGATCATGGAGCTCGACATCAATCCAATCCTGGCCGACGCGGACGGGGTGATCGCGGTCGACGCGCGGGTGAAGTTGGGCGATCCGGCGGCGCGCCAACAGGCGGCGATCGTGCCCTATCCGCGCGCGATGGAAACCGCCGTGACGTTGCGCGACGGCACCGAAATGCGGCTGCGCCCGATCCGGCCCGATGACGCGGCGATGATACGCCGCTTTCTGGAAGCGGTGGCGCCCGAGGATATTCGCGCCCGCTTCCACGGCGCGATGCGCGATTTCTCCGGCCCGTTGCTGGTTCGCCTGACGCAAATCGATTACGATCGGGAAATGGCATTGCTCGGCTTTCGCGATGGCGACCCCCTGCCTTTGGGCGTGGTGCGCCTCTACGCCGATCCCGACGGGATCAGCGGCGAGTTCGCGATCATCGTGCGCAGCGATCTGCACGGCCACGGCCTTGGCACGAGCCTGATGCACCGCATCATCGAGGTCGCGCGCACCCGCGGATTGAAGCGCCTGGTCGGGTCGGTGCTGCGCGACAACGCACGCATGCTGCATCTGGTGCGCGACCTCGGGTTCGCCGCCGAGGACGCGCGCGGCGATGAGGTCACGATGGTGTTGACGCTGTGACCGGCGCTTATGTCGGCGCGATCGACCAGGGGACCACGTCAACGCGCTTCATCGTGTTCGATCGCATGGGCTGCATCATCGCGCTGGCGCGCCGCGAGCACCGCCAGATCTTTCCTCAACCCGGCTGGGTTGAACATGATCCGATGGAGATTCTGGACAATACGCGCGCGGTGATCGAGGAGGCGTTGCGCGGCGCGTCGTTGACCGCGCGCGACCTCGCCGCCGTCGGGATCACCAATCAACGCGAAACCACCGTGCTGTGGGATCGCGCGACCGGACGGCCGGTGCACAACGCGCTGGTCTGGCAGGATACAAGGGTCGATGGACTGGTGAGTGATTTCGCGCGCGACGGCGGGCCCGACCGGTTTCGCGATCGCACGGGATTGCCGCTGGCCAGTTATTTCTCCGCGCTGAAACTGCGCTGGCTGCTGGATCACGTTGGGCGGACCGATGATCTCGCCTTCGGCACGATCGATAGTTGGCTGATGTGGCATCTGACCGGCGCGCACGTCACCGATGTCACCAACGCCAGCCGCACGCAGTTGATGAATTTGGCGACGCTCGACTGGGACGGCACGCTGTTATCCGCCTTCGGCATCCCGCGTTCGGTGCTGCCGCGGATCGTTTCATCGTCGGAGGTTTACGCGGAGGCCTCTGGCGCCCTGGCGGGCGTCCCAATATCCGGCATTCTGGGCGATCAGCAGGCGGCGCTGATGGGTCAGGCCTGTTTCGCCGCGGGCGAGGCGAAGAACACCTATGGCACCGGCTGTTTTCTGCTGATGCACACGGGCGAAACGCCGATGTCCTCGACGCACGGATTGATCACCACGGTCGCCGCGAAATTGGGCGATGCGCCCGCGACCTATGCGTTGGAAGGCTCGATCGCCATCGCCGGCGCGCTGGTGCAATGGCTGCGCGACAATCTCGGCCTGATCAAAACCAGCGCCGCGGTCGAGGCCTTGGCCAATACCGTGCCCGACAACGGCGATGTGTATTTCGTGCCCGCGTTTTCCGGGCTGTACGCGCCGCACTGGCGGGCCGACGCGCGCGGCATCATCGCGGGCCTGACACGATTCGCCTCGGGCGGGCACATCGCGCGCGCCGCGCTGGAGGCGACGGCGTATCAGACATGGGACGTGATGCGCGCGATGGAGCGGGATTCCGGGATCGCGCTCCGCTCATTGCGGGTCGATGGCGGGATGATCGAGAATCAGACGCTGATGCGATTTCAGGCGGATCTTTTGGACGTGCCGGTGGTCAGGCCGCGTGTGCTGGAGACGACGGCGTTGGGTGCGGCCTACGCGGCGGGCCTCGCGGTCGGGTATTGGCGCGGGCTCGACGATCTCCGCGCCAATTGGGCCGCCGCCGAAACCTGGACCCCGTCGATGGGGCCGGAACAGCGGGACCGGCTTACTTGCGCATGGGCTAAAGCGGTCGAGCGGTCGATGAACTGGACCTGAGTTATGCCAAAGGGTTGGCTGGCGGCGGCGCGCGAAACCAGCAATGATACCGGCGGCCGTTGGCCAGGCGAAGATGGGTCAACGATAAGGGCTGTTGGGCTTAGCTCCGCCGATGCGACCGGTGCGTGGCGTCGCGCGCCGGCCATGACATCGCGAGACCCGCGCAAATTAGCCCCAACGACCCAAACGGCAGCCATGCCGGACGGATCAGCAACGGACCGGCCACATAAGTCCATGACCACGCGCCCAACACCCGAAGCAACCAGTCATGCAGCCGGACATCCCCGCTTTTGAACAAATAGGCGATGACCGACCCAAGCGACACCATTTGCGACCCCATGGTGGCGAGACCAACGGAGATCACGAACAGGATGGCGGCGGCGACAGCGAGGGTGCGTTGCGTGGTCACATGAACAATTTCTCTGACTTACGTCCAGAATACAAGCTGGCGACGAAATCGCCGTAGCCATTATAGATTTGCGTGGGCACGCGGGCGTCGGAACCCAACAACCGCTCGCTCGCCTGGCTCCAGCGGGGGTGCGGCACGTCGGGGTTCACATTAGCCCAGAACCCGTATTCGCGGGCGTTGATTTCCTGCCAGAAACAGCGCGGCTGCTTGTCGGTGAAGGTCACCTTCACAATCGATTTCACCTGCTTGAAACCATATTTCCAGGGCGTGGTCATGCGGATCGGACCGCCGTTCTGCGGCGGCAACGACTTGCCATACATGCCCGTGGTGATAAAGGCGAGTTCGTTCGCCGCCTCATCGATCGCGAGCCCGTCGACATAAGGCCAGGGGTAAAGCGGTTGACCAAGGCCGCCCATGGATTTGTCTTGCGCTGTCTCGAACGCCAAATATTTCGCCGAGCCCAAAGGTTCCGCGATCCGCAGCAACTCCGACATCGGGAAGCCGGTCCAGGGCACCGTCATCCCCCATGCCTCGACACAGCGATGACGGTAGATCCGCTCCTCGACCGCGACCTGTTTCAACAGATCGTCGAACCCGATGCGGCGCGGCTGTTTGACCATCCCCGCGAGCTCGATCGTCCAGGGGCTGGTCTTCAGCGCCTGCGCCTCGCGATACAGGTTCTTGCTTTCGCTGAACTCATAATAATTGTTATAGGTGGTGGAGAATTTCTCCTCCGTCACCGCCCGTCCAGGGGCGTATTTCGGGTTTGTTTGGGCGTGAACCAGACCGGGCATGGCGGCCAGCAACGCAGCGGTGCCGCCAAGCGCCTCGCGCCGATTGAGCACGGCGGCCTCCGGGGTGACCTCGTGTTCCGGGATTTCCCAGCCGCGCCGCCTGATGATACGCATATTCCGTGTTCTCCGTTCCGTGTCTGACGGATGGTCAGACGGATGAGCGACCAAAACATTACACCGTCCCCCGCTTGCGCGGGAGGACCGTTTGAGAAGGATCCGTCCGTATGCACCTCGCCCGCTTCCCCCGGGTTAAGCTGTTCCCCGCACCCACGCCCCTGCACCGGCTGGAAAACCTGTCCCGTCATTTGGGCGGGCCGGACATCTGGATCAAGCGCGATGACTGCACGATGGTTGCGACGGGTGGTAACAAAGTGCGCAAGCTGGAATGGCTGATCGGCGAGGCGCGGGCTCAGGGGGCGACGCATATCGTGACGCAGGGGGCGGTGCAATCGAACCATGTGCGCCAGACGGCGGCGGTCGCGGCGATGCACGGCATGAAATGCACGGCGCTGCTGGAGCATCGGATCGAGACCAACGATCCCGACTATTTGAAAAGCGGCAACGTGCTGTTGGATCACTTATTCGGCTGCGCGATCGAATACCGGCCCGGCGGCATCGACATGAACGCCGAGGCCGAGAAGAAAGGCGCCGAACTGCGCGCGGCTGGCGTGAAAACCTATGTCATTCCCGGCGGCGGATCGAACACGGTGGGCGCGCTTGGCTATGTCTCCTGCGCGCAGGAACTGGTGCGCCAGGCGGATGAAATGGGGCTGCGGATCGACCGGCTGGTGACCGCGACCGGCAGTGCCGGCACGCATGCGGGCCTCGTCGTGGGGCTGGAGGGGGAGAACGCCGCTATCCCGGTGCTTGGCATTGGCGTGCGGCTGCCGCGCGAGCGGCAGGAGGAGAACGTGTTCCGCCTCGCCGAGGCGACCGCCGACTACGTGGGCGTGCGGGGCGGCATTCCCCGCTCGGCCGTGGTGGCGAATTGCGACTATGTCGGCGCGGGCTATGGCATCCCGACGCCGGGCATGGCCGAGGCCGTTCAGATGCTGGCGCGGCAGGAGGGCATCCTGCTCGACCCAGTGTATTCCGGGAAGGCGATGGCCGGGATGATCGACCTGATCCGGCGCGGCGAGTTGCGCAAGGACGAGACGGTCGTGTTCCTGCACACCGGCGGCGCGGTGGGGCTGTTCGGCTACACCGGGTTCCTGGAGACGGCGATGGTGGGCGGCTGAGGGAACCACGGACACGCGGGGGAACGGAAGGCACGTCCCCGCGCCCGGATCGGTGGAACGCGCGCATCCTCATTCCAGGCGCCGCGGACCGCCACTCCGCTCCTCAAGCGCTCCGATCCGGCGCGACATCTCGACCAGATGCTGGGTCACCGCCCCCGAGGCGGCGACCGCGGCGGCGGAGCGCGCCTTCTCGATCAGCAGTTCCTCCCGGCCTTCGAGCGCCTGTATCCGCTGTTCGAGCTGGCGGAGTTCATCCCGCGCGGCCGCGAGACCTTGCACGAGCCTGGCGACGTCCTGAAAGAGATCCTCGACACGGCGAGCGAGTTGCCAAACGCCGCCGACAAGGGGAATCGCCATTCCCTCAGACCGTCTCGCGCTCTGGCGTCCGTGCCGGATCGACCCCCAGGGTGCGCAACAGGGCGTCCAGCCTCGCCGCCACCTCGGCATGCCGGGCGTCGAAGTCATTCAACCACGCCTGGAAGCGGGCCTCGTCCTGGTCCCGCTCCGGGATTCGTTGCTGCGGTTGGGTGCGCGTCCTGGTGGCCATGACCGGCATCCGTCGGGGTTGGGACGCCAGGATACCGGAGGGGCGCGGAAAAGCGAAGACATGCGTTTGCCGCGCGAGCGGCGGGAGGAGAACGTGTTCCGCCTCGCCGAGGCGACCGCCGACTACGTGGGCGTGCGGGGTGGCGTTCCCCGCTCCGCCGTGGTGGCGAACTGCGACTACGTGGGCGCGGGCCATGGCATCCCGACGCCGGGCATGGCCGAGGCGGTGCAAATGATGGCGCGGCGGGAGGGCATCCTGCTCGACCCGGTGTATTCCGGGAAGGCGATGGCCGGGATGATCGACCTGATCAGGCGCGGGGAGATCAGGAGCACCGAGAGGATCGTGTTCCCGCACACCGGCGGCGCGGTGGGGCTGTTCGGCCACGCCGGGTTCCTGGAGACGGCGATGGAGGGCGGCTGAGGGCTACCCCGCATCCAGGCCCACCAGCTTCTTGTCCCGGCATGCCACCTGGCGGGAGCGGAGGCGGACGAGGCGCGCTGCTTCGTGTTTCCTCCACCGCGTTTCAAGGCTCCCTTGGAGCGTCGTGAAGGCACGGGAGGAGGCACGGCGCACGGGATAAAGAGGAATTTGCGAGAAATTGTGGTGAATCCCGTAAAATGATGGAATTGGCGCCGCCCCTCCATTGACAGCTCGGAGGGGGGGTACGGCACCGCCCAGTCTCCGAACCGGCGCCGGATGGCCTGCGATGGAGATCCGGGTCCGCGGCCGGGCGTGCCTCGCGAGGCCCATCAACTCCATGCCTTCGAGGACAACGGAACCATGCGCGCCCATCCCCCCACCGCCAGGGCGTCCCGCCCTGGGCGCCTCCGCCGCCTGCTCGCCGCCGCCCTCGCCGCCCCGCTGTGCCTCGCCCTCGCGGGCCACGCCCAGGCCGTGCCGGGCAATCTGTACGCGGCGAACGCCATCAACAGCACCATCGAGGAATTCACGCCGGGCGGCGTCGGGTCGGTGTTCGCCAGCACCGGGCTGAGCAACCCGGTCTTCCTCGCCTTCGAGCCCGGGGTGACGGCGTCGGTGCCGGAACCGGCCTCGGCCGCGCTGCTGGTACTGGGCCTGGGGGGACTGACCGCGCTGCGCCGCCGCCGGGCGCGCTGAGGCGGCGGGCGGGGGGGGCCTGTTTCATGGCCTCGTCCGGCGCCCGCGCGATCCACGCACGCGATCAAAAGTAATAAGGTGACCCGCGTTTTGCCGGCGGCCCTGGTACGGCAGGCCGCAACACGCGACTGGAGGACGCGCGATTGCCACCGTTGTTCCGCATCGCCTCCACGGACCTGTGCGTGTCGATGAAGCCGAGGGCCGCCTCGCGGGCCCGCACAGCGTCCAGATGGTCAAACAGCGTGACTGTCTTCACGCCCACCTCCGCCACCCTCAT
>JAYVXQ010000120.1:0-6864 GCA_043785025.1 Acetobacteraceae bacterium | reverse complement strand
CGGATCATGCGGGATCTTCAGATCCGCGGCGCTGCTCAGCAAGCTGCGAAACTCATCCGTTCCGGTCATATCCTCGGGCGCGCCGCTTTCGGCGAATTGATTGAGATACATGATGCGGGCCCTCAGTCCAGAGCCACGAAAATCGAACGGCGCATGGCCCCGCCGACGAATTTTGAAATATGCCCGCGGCCCGTCGTATCCTCGACCAGCACCACCTCGCCGGGTCCGATAGAGCGGGTCTCCCCATCCCCCGCGGTGATATGCACGGCGCTGTCCAGATTGATCACATATTGCCGCCGCGGTGCCGGATGCCAATCGACGGTATAATCCTGGATCGTTTCGCGAAAGATAATCCCCGAGGCAGCCTCCCGCGCCGAGAGTTTGTTCGCGCCACGCACCTCGTCCCACGTCACCTCGATGTCGCGGAAACGCGAAACCCCGGCCTCGTCCTCAAACAAATTATGGATGCGCATCGCCAGTTTCCCCCAGCCCAGAACCTCATCCGATCAGGTGGCGCCACCTGATCGGATGAGGTTCGCCGAAACAATGAATCAGAGCGGGTTCCGTCGAAAACCGCTCTGAAAGCAGGGGATCAGACGAGCGCGAAGGGGTCAAGGGTCGGAACGCCGAGCCCCTGAAAATCGCGCCGGTTGCGCGTGACCACGGTCAAATGATGACTATGCGCCGTCGCCGCGATCATCGCATCCGCGATCAACGCGCCCTTGGTGCCATGGATCAACACACCCCAACGCCGGAACGCGACCGTATCCATCGGCAGGACATTCCACACGGAGGCGACCTGATCGACCCACCGCTCGATCTCGCGCGCCCGCATTGCGTCCGTGGCGCGCAACGTCCCAACGCCCGCCTGCAATTCCCCGATCGTCACCGCCGACAAATACAGCTCCCGATCCGCCACCCCCCCCACCCACCGCAATACCTGGGCATTTGGATTGGGCTTACGCAGTTCGGAAACAACGTTGGTATCGACCAGGTACATAACTCAGTCGAAGTCCACGCCATCGCGCCAGCGATAATCCTCACGCGACGGCAGCGGAATATCGGCCCGCGCCTCGGGCGACAGCAACAAATCCTTCAACGTCGGCGCCGCGCCAACCAGCCGGCGCCACTGATCGATCGGCACCAGCACGGCCTGATCGACACCGCGGCGGCTGACCACCTGAGGCCCATCCTTGAGGCATTCATCCAACATCTCACTGAACCTCGCTTTGGCGTCCTGCACTTGCCAGGCCGGCATTGTCGCCTCCTCAGGGTCAAAGTCCGGTAAATTTTCCGCGACTAATTTCATCCCTTATCTAACTAGTCATATAACTGGTCATCTAATGGCAAGCAAGAAAAACCCCCGGAAGCGCCAACCGCCTCCGGGGGCCCATCACGTCAAAAAATTCAACCGCCGCCGTTGATCGTCAACACCGTCCCGGTCGTATACCCCGACATCGGGCTCGCCAAAAACGCCACCGCGTTGCCGATCTCAGTCGGGCTCGCCGCCCGTCCGAACGGCATCCCCGCCGTCAACTCGCGCCAACGATCCGGATCGCCAAACTTCTCCTGCGCCTCGGCGCGGCGCAGCATGATCAGCCGGTCCGTCTCCACCGGGCCCGGATTGATCGCCACCACGCGCAACCCATCCGCCGGGGCGCCCTTGCCCAAGGCCCGCGTGAACGCCATCAGCGAGGCATTGCCCGCGGCACCCGCGATATAGTTGGTCGGAAAGCTCTCCCCCGCCGCGCCGATCACATTGATGATCACGCCCGCCTTCTTCGCCTTCATCTGTCCATAGATCACCCGGCAGAACGAAATATAGCCAAACACCTTCAAATCCCACGCCTGCCGCCATGTCGTGTCGTCGATCGACAGCACGTCACCGGGCGGGATCGCGCCCGCGTTATTGACCAGAATGTCCAGATCGCCGGCCTCGGCCGCGACCTTGCGCACGGCCGCGTCGCTCGACAAATCGGCCGCGATCACCCGCACGTTGACCTGCCGCTTGGCGCGGAGCGCCGCCGCCGTCTCCTCCAGCATCCCCTTATCCCGCGCGACCAGGATCACATTCGCCCCTTCGCCCGCCAGAACCTCCGCCGTCGCCCGCCCGATGCCCTTGGAGCCCCCGGTGATCAACGCCGTTTTGCCCGCCAGTTGTAAGTCCATTTCAAGCCGCCTTCCTCAGATCTTGTTGATACGCGCGGCAAACCTCGCCGAACGCGCGAAAAATGGCCACGCTGGCGGGGTGTTCAGCCCAACGCCATTCCGGATGCCATTGCAGCCCTAATACGAACCCGCGCGCGCCTGGGAAAGCCACCGCCTCGATCGTGCCATCCGCCGCCACGGCCTCCACCACCAGGCCCTCGGCCGGACGATCGATCGCCTGACCATGTAACGAGTTCACCATGATCGCCTCCGCGCCGACGATCCGCGCCAATCCGCCCGAGACGGCGATCATATGCTTCGGCCCATACGCCGTTTCCAAAGGAGGCCCGCCGCCCCGGTGATCCATCCTTCCCGCCAGATCATGAATGTTCTGCGACAGGGTCCCGCCCAGAGCCACGTTCAACTCCTGAATGCCGCGGCAAATCGCCAGCACCGGCATCCCCCGCGCGATCGCCGCGCGGATCAGCGGCAACGTCGTCGAATCGCGCGCGGGATCATGCTTATCCGGCGTCAGGCTCTCACCCGTTCCATAATGCGACGGATGCACATTGCTCGGACTGCCGGGCACCAGCAGCCCATCCAGCCGATCCAGCAATGCCAGGCCGATATCGCCCACGGGAGGGATCATCAGCGGCAACACACCGGCCCCGCCAATCAAAGCCTCAGCGTACCGCGCGGGCGTCGAATGGACCGGGCGATCATTGGCGATCGTGGCGCAGGCGGGAATGCCGACGACGATGGGCATGGCGATCCTTATCCTCAGAGCATTATCCGATCAGGTTGACAGACCTGGGCGGATGAAAATGCTCGCCAAAACAAAGAAGTAGAGCGGTATCCGTTAGCCAACGCGAACGGATACCGCTCTGGAAGACCGTATTATGGAACGAGCATCGCGCGAAATCAAAACCGCGCCGTCATCGTCCCGATCAGGCTCCGCTCCACCGGCGGGCCCGCGCTTTGCGCTACCCTGGGCGCGTTCAGTTGCTGCGCCGTCAGCGCCAGCGTGACATGATCGGTCACCCGGTAGCCGATCCGCGCCGTGACGGTCACGTAATCGTCGACGGTCACCGGCACCAAACCCCTCAGCGTCGCCCGCTGATCGGAGAACCGTGACTGCCAGCGTCCCAGCACGTCCATTTCCCATTTTTCCCGCGTATACCCCGCCCCAGCGATCACCACATGCACGGGTGAGCCATTCTGGTAATTCTGCGTCGAGGTCAGAAACACCTTGTTCAACGAGGTATGATCCGCGATTCCCATCAGGGAATAGCTCGCCCGCCATCGCACGCCCACTTCCGACTGGCCCTCGATCCCGATCTCCGCGCCCAAAGCATCGCTGTAACCCGCGTTCCCCGACACCGTCGCGAACAGCCCGCCCGGCAGCACGCCGGGAAGGGTCGTTCCCCCCGGAGACAACAGATTGTCGTTCCGTTGCACGAACACCGCACCGCGCGCGGTGGCGCCGATCGCCGGGATCTCCCGGTCATAACCGAACTCGACATTCCACACCGCCGTCGCCTGCAACGACGGCGAGCCCAGTACGGCTGGCCGGGGACCGGGACTGCCCGGAAACTGGAGCCCGAAATCGTACAGGCTCGGCGCCTGTAGACCGCGCGCCGCGGTCAGCCGGATCGTATCCAGCGACGTCAGTTTATAAACGAGGCCGGTGTTGAAACTCGGCTGGATAATGGCCGTGCCATTGAATTGATGGGGCGTGAATGGATTGCCCGCGATCAAATGTCCCGCGAACCGCAATGCGAGATAATCCAACCGCACCGAGTTCGTCAGCGACAGCGACTGCGTGATCCGCCAGTCCCACATGCCGGACACGGCGTAATCGCGGTAGCCGATCGTTCCGCCAAACACCTGGTCCGAGACCGCCGCGTTGTCGCGCACATCCAGACTGACGCGGATAATATGGTTCCCGCTCAGGCGCACCGTATCGCTGGCCTGTAAAAAATACGCCCGGTTGATGATCGGCAGCACCGTGGGCCCGGTGAAAACCGAATACGATGCCGATCCGAACCAGTTCCGGCCCATGTCGACCGCGAGCACGCCCCACGGCGTTTCCGCCATCACCCCGGCCCGCACGGAATTGGCGTGGAACGTATCCAGCGTCCGCGTTCCGCCGATCGTGCTCTGGGCGCTTTGGATCGACGCCTTGGTCGCCTCGAACGTCACCTCAACCCCGGGCGCGATCCGCGCTTCGGTATCGATGGAAAAATTCGACGCCCGCGGTGCCCGCAGCAGCGCGATACTCTCTGGCGGCAAGGCGCCCGGCTTGTATTCGTTCTGGCGGGCGCCGCCCAACGACATCCGGATCCCCGCTTTATCAGGGATCCGCGCCGAGGCGACCGCCGAGCCTTCCAGCATATGCCGCGATCCCGCGCGCACCGTCGCCGCGTTCACCTGATCGTTTAAGGGATTGTAGGTGATGATATTGACCACCCCGCTCGCCGCGTTGAACCCGAACAAGGCGGAGTTCGGGCCCTTCACCACCTCGATCTGGCGGATTTCATCCAACTGCACCGGGATCAACCGCCAGCTGACGAACCCGAAAATGTCATTATAAACGGTGCGCCCGTTCAGCATCACCAGCAGGCGCGGATTGACCGGCTGGTTATAGCCGTGCACCGCGACATCGGCGTCCATCGCGCCGTAGCGGCGGATGTCCAACCCGGTGACGAACCGCAGCACATCCGGCAGGTTCGTGGCCCCGGACCGGCGGATTTCGTCCTGGCTGATGATCACCATATTCGCCGGCGCTTCCGCCACTTTCTGCGGCCGGCCGGTGGCCGAGGTCGTCACCGGCTCCCCAAACAGTTGCTCCATCGCGCCGTGATCGACCGACTGACCCATCGTCGGCCCGCCAAACGCGATCACGGCCAACCCCCCGAGCACCAGCGACGCGGAAAAACGCCGCTTCAAAGCCCGCGCGTCCGTATCCGGGCGCCGGTCCACGGTTTCCCGCCAAAGCGGAGCCGCCACGATCCTAATGATTCCATGCGAGGACTTATTAGGTCCGCGAGGTTACTGAAACCTTTACGAATTTATTGATGAGCCCGCCCGGACGAAAGCGCGCGGCCGGATCAGCGCCTCATTTCACCGCCGCGACGCGCAGGGCATTCGTCGTGCCCGCCTGCCCGAACGGCACGCCCGCGGTCACCACGACCTCATCGCCATGGGTCGCGAACCCTTCCGTCAGCGCCGCTCGCGCCGCCCGGCTGACCGCCTCGCCCATTGAGTGAACTTCGGGCACCACCACCGCGTGCACCCCCCAGACCACCGCCATCCGCCGCGCCGTATCGACCCGCGGGGTCAGTCCGATGATCGGAGACGCCGGGCGCTCTCGCGCCACGCGCAAAGCCGTGCTGCCGGACGCGGTGAAGGCCACGATGGCCTTGCCGCCGATGGTATGCGCGACCTGGCTGGCGGCGACCGCGATCGCGCCCGCCGCCGTCTTCTCGGGGGCCGCGCGAGTCGAATCGATCATCGTCCGCCACCCCGCGTCCTGCTCCACCCGGGCGACGATGCGATCCATCATGTTCACCGCCTCGTACGGGAACTGACCCGCCGCCGTCTCCCCCGACAGCATCACCGCGTCGGCGCCGTCGAACACCGCCGTCGCGACGTCCGAGGCCTCGGCCCGCGTCGGCGCCGGGGCCGAGATCATGCTCTCCAGCATCTGTGTCGCCACCACCACCGGTTTACCCAGATCGCGGGCGAGGCGGACGATGCGCTTTTGCGCCAGCGGCACTTCCTCGGGCGGCAGTTCGACGCCGAGGTCACCGCGCGCGACCATGACGCAATCCGTCAGCGCCAGAATGGCGTCCAGATTATCCAGCGCCTGAGGTTTTTCCAGCTTGACCATAACCCAGGCGCGGCCGTCGATCAGGGCTTTGGCCTCGATCACGTCCTGGACATGCTGCACGAACGACAGCCCAATATAATTCACCCCGTGATCCAGCGCGAAGGCCAAATCGAGCCGGTCCTTCACCGTCAAAGCCGGGATCGGCAGCACCACGTCGGGGACATTGACGCCTTTATTGTCCGAGATGGGACCGCCGACCACGACCTCGGTTTCCAGCGCGTCGGCCCGCTTATGCACGACCCGCAGGCGCAATTTCCCGTCGTCGATCAGCAAAGTGGCGCCGATCGTCGCCGCCTCGATAATTTCCGGATGCGGCAGATTGACCCGCTTGGAATCGCCGGGGGTCGGCGTCAGATCCAGCCGGAACGCCTGTCCCGTCTGCAAATGCGCCCGCCCGCCGGCGAACCGGCCCACGCGCAATTTCGGCCCCTGCACATCCGCCAGAATGCCGATGGGGCGGTCGAATTTCTCCTCCAACGCGCGGATCATCGCGAAGCGTTTGGCGTGATCCTCGTGCGTGCCGTGCGAGAAATTGAGCCGGAACACGTCCGCGCCGGCCTGAAACAGGCGTGCCAGCATCTCGGGCGTCGAACTCGCGGGCCCCAGAGTGGCGATGATCTTGGTCCGCCGGCGGCGGCGGAGTTTCGGGCGCGTGGCCATGCGGGCTCCTTCAGGCGATCAAAATAGCGCGAAAATCATTGACGTTGGTCAGCGTCGGCCCCAACCGGATGGCGTCCCCGGCGGCGTCGAAGAACCCATGGCTGTCCCGCGCCGCCAGCATCGCGCGCGGATCGCGCCCCTTGGCCCGCACGCGCGCCAGCGTG
>JAYVXQ010000119.1:0-6888 GCA_043785025.1 Acetobacteraceae bacterium | reverse complement strand
CCCCAGCCTTTCCCACCCGCCCGATAACACTTGCGGTTGCATAACACCGCGGGCATTTTGCCGTGTATGAGCACGACCACCGCCCCGCCCGATCCATCCTCCGCGCCCGCCGCCGCCACGACGCCACCCGGGGTTGAAACCCCCGAGCAAGGCCTCGCCCGCGCCCAAACCGCCGCGCAGGCCAAACGCCTGAACGAGGCGCACGGGATCTGCGAGGACGTGCTCGCCGCGCACCCCGACCACCCCGCCGCCCTCGCGCTGATGGGCATCATCGCCGCGATGAAAAACGACCCCGATCGCGGCGTCGCTCTGCTCCAGAAAGCCATCGCCCTGCGGCCCGGCATCGCCAGCTGGTACGCCCATCTCAGCTCGATGTGCCGCGGCACGTACCGCATGGACGAAGCGGTCGCCGCCGGCCAGGAATCGATCCGCCTCGATCCCAACAACGCCGATCATCTGGTGAACATGTCCCTGGTGTTCGTCGACGTCGACGACCGGGAGCGCGCGATCGCCTGCCTGCTGCGCGCCCTCGGCCTGAAACACGACCACGCCGACGGTCACCTCGCGATGGCGCAAATTCTGCTGGCCACCGGCGACTTCCAGTCCGGCTGGCCGGAGTACGAGTGGCGCAACCTGACCGAGGCGGGCAAAGCCACCATGCCCGCGATGACCTCGGCGCACTGGAACGGCATGCGCATCCCCACGGGACGCCTGCTGCTGGTCGGCGATCAGGGCTATGGCGATACCATTCAGTTCGCCCGCTATATCGCCATGGCGGCTGAGCGGGTGCAGGACGTCATCGTCGGCTGCAGCCAGGAAATGGGCCCGTTGCTGGAAAACATTCCCGGCGTCGCGCAATATTGCCACCGCTGGAACGATGTCCCCGGCCACGCCGTGCATTGCCGCCTGTCGTCCCTTCCCTATCTGTTCGGCACCACGCCCACCACGATCCCCTCCGGCGTGCCCTATCTGAAAGCCGCGCCCGAGCGTATCGCCGCCTGGAAAGACCGCCTCGCCGCCTGCCTCCCGCCCGGCCTGAAACGCATCGGCCTCGCCTGGTCCGGCCGCCCGACCCATCCCAACGACCGCCGCCGCTCGATCCGGCTGGAGCGTCTGCTGCCCTTGATCGACGCGGGCAACGCTGCCTTCGTCTCGCTCCAAAAACCACTTCCCGACGCCGATCGCGGCCTGATGCCGCGCTTCAACGGCATGATGGACCTGTCCGGCGACCTCACCGACTTCGGCGAGACCGCGGCCCTGATCGAAAATCTCGATTTGATCATCACCGTCGACACCTCGATGGGCCACCTCGCCGGAGCCCTGGGCAAGCCCGTTTGGATCATGGTGCCCAAAGCCGCTGACTGGCGCTGGCAACTCGACCGCGAGGACTCCCCCTGGTACCCCTCCGCCCGTCTGTTCCGCCAGGCCAAACCCGGCGACTGGGATCCGGTGCTGGAGCGGTTGCGCACCAACCTCGCCGCCGAATTACCCGACAACCGCGCCGGCTTCTGACCGGTTATGACCGTCGATCCCCCGCTGCTGGCGCAACCCTGGCCGTCCGCCGCCCCGTGGTTCGATCGCGACTGGTACCCCAGGCGCAACCCCGACGTCGCCAAAGCCGGCGTCGATCCGCTGGTGCATTATCTGCGCTATGGCGAGGCCGAGGGCCGGTTTCCCTCCCTCTGGTTCGATCCGATCTGGTATCGGACCGCCTATGACATTCCCACCGATCGCTCCCCGCTCGAACATTTCCTCACCCATCGCGACAGCCTTGAACTTCTGCCCCATCCCGCTCTGTGGGCCGTGCCTCACCTCGGCCCCTGGCGCGCCGCCAACGATCCGCTGACCCGGTTCCTGGAGGATCACGCGGGAACCGAGCGGGAAATCCTGCCCGATCTAACCGTCATCCAGCCCGCCGGCCTGATGGATCCACGCTATCACCGTCTGAACGGCACCAGCCCCGCCGAGGCCCTGCTGGACCCCGCTTTGCATTATTGCCGCTTCGGCGCCCGCATCGGTCTGCGCCCCAACAACGCCTTCGACATCGCCTGGTATCTCGGCACCAACCCCGCGGTCTCCCGCCTCGGCATCAATCCGCTGACGCATTACATCCTGGCGGGCGA
Source organism: Acetobacteraceae bacterium (assembly GCA_043785025.1). Lineage (GTDB taxonomy): Bacteria > Pseudomonadota > Alphaproteobacteria > Acetobacterales > Acetobacteraceae > Rhodopila. Next base: position 4,765 of record JAYVXQ010000119.1, on the reverse strand, counting down.
GGCCGCGCATCGCCGCCCGATCCCCTGGTTCGATCCGCTGTGGTATCGCGATACCCACGCCGTGCCTGGGCACGAACTGGCGCTCGCGCATTATCTGACCCATCGCCTGGCGCGCGCGGTCAGTCCTAACCCCTTCTTCGATCCCGCCTGGTATGTCGATCGCCACGGCCACCGCATCCCCGAAGACATCGACCCCTTCTCGCATTATCTGGTGACCGGGGCGCTGTCCGACATCGACCCCTCGCCACGGTTCGACGCCGGCGGTTGGCGCCATCGCCACATGGCGCCCCTCGCGGCACAGGGTCAGCACGGCCTGCCGGTCACGGCGCGCAATCCGCTGGTGCATTTCCTGACCCATCGGGCGCAAGAACCGGAAGGCGCGGCCACCCCGGTTCCGGCATGATCCCGCCATGATCGCCCCATGCTCCATGATCGCCCATGCCTCATGATCGCCCATGCCCGATGATCGATAGCATTGGACTCACCCGCGACATCGACGCCCAGGGATGGGCCGTCCGCCCCGTTCTGGCGCCGGACGCCTGCGCCGAAATCGCCGCGCTGTGGAACGACGCCGCCAGGTTTCGCAAATCCATCATCATGCAACAGCGCGCCTACGGCAGCGGCGAATACCGGTATCTGACTTATCCGCTACCCGAGCCGATCGCCGCGTTGCGCGCCGCCTTCTACCCGCCTCTGGCCGGCATCGCCAACGCCTGGCGCCAGACGCTTGGCCAGCCGGCGATGTTTCCACCGGACCTGCCCACCTACCTCGACCAATGCCACGCCGCCGGCCAAACCCGCCCCACGCCGCTGATGCTGCGCTACGGTCCCGGCGACTACAATTGTCTGCACCAGGACCGCTATGGGGAGCTGTTGTTTCCCCTCCAGGTCGTCATCCTGCTCAGCGCGCCCGACCGCGACTTCACCGGCGGCGAATTCCTGCTGGTGGAACAACGCCCGCGCGCCCAATCCAAGGCCGAGATCGTGCCGATGCGGCAAGGCGACGCCGCGATCTTCCCGGTGCATCACCGTCCCGTGAAAGGCATCAAAGGCGCCTACCGCCTGACCGTGCGCCACGGGGTCAGCCGGGTGCGCTCCGGCGATCGCCAGACTCTCGGCCTGATCTTCCATGACGCGGAATAAGGCGGCCGGTCCGCGTCATTAAATCCCGGGGCCTATCCGCCCCACTAAACCCGAGGGGCTACCCGCCTCATTATATCCCGGGGGCTACCCGCCCCACACCGTCACCTGATCGCGCGGACCCGGACGCGGCGCGGGCGATTCACCCCCCGCATTGGTGCCGATATACAGGAACCCGACGATTTCATCATCGGCATCCAGCCCCAAAGCCGTCTTCACCGCCGGATCGTAAGCGGGTTCCCCGGTCTTCCACATCGCCCCATAGCCCATGGCATGCGCCGCGAGCATTACGTTCTGGGTCGCCGCCGCCGCCGCCGCGACCTGCTCGACGGCGGGAATACGATGGTCCTTTTGCACATGGGCGGCGGCGGTCACGATCATCGGCGCCCGCATCGCCTTGCCCCGCTCGCGCGCCAGCATCTCCTCGGTCGCATTGGGGTCACGCCGGCGCATCGCGTCCGCCATCACCTCGCCAAATCGCGCGCGTTTATCCCCCTCGATGACAACGAAACGCCAGGGGCGCAGCCGTCCGTGATCGGGTGCCCGAGCGGCACTGGCGAACATCTTATCCAATTCCGCCGCGCCGGGCGCGGGCGCGTCAAGCTTCAGCGCCGATTGACGGGTCAACAGCAGATCGAGTGCGTCCATCCCTGGCTCCTATAACGCTTGTTATTCATCACGCGGCCCCTCTGGCAGCGTGACCTCTGGCAGCGTGCCCTCTGGCAGCGTGCCCTCTGGATGCGCGCCCTCTGGCCGTTGCGTCCCGCGTCAATCTCCCCACAAGATGCCGACGACACAAGGGGAGGACACAATGTTTATCGCACCCCGCGCCTGCTTGCGCCATCTGGGGCGGCGCGGCCTGCTGACCGGCGCCGCCGCGCTCGTATCGTTTCGCGCGCACGCCCAATCCCCGGCCGCCGATCCCGCGCTGATCGACGACCTCGTGACCGCCAATCACTTCCTGTATGATCAGGGAGTCGTCGACGGCTTCGGCCACATCTCCGCCCGTCACGACAAGGACCCGAACCGCTATTTGCTGGCCCGCAGCATGGCGCCCGCTCTGGTCACGGCCGCGGATATCATGGAATTCGACCTCGACAGCAACGCCGTCGACGCGCGCGGCCGCACGCCATACCTGGAACGTTTCATTCACGGCGAGATCTACAAAGCCCGCCCCGAGGTGAAATCGATCGTGCACAGCCACTCCCCCGCCGTCCTCCCCTTCGCCGACACCAAAGTCCTGTTGCGCCCCATGAACCACATCGCCGGATTTCTGGGCTCCGGCCCGCCGGTCTACGAAATCCGCGGCGCCGCTGGTCTGGGGTCAGACATGCTGATCCGTAACGCCGCCCTCGGACAATCTTTGGCGGCCAAAATGGGCACTCACCAAATCCTGCTGATGCGCGGTCACGGCTCGGTCGCCGCCGCGCAATCGATCAAACACGTGGTGTTCCGCGCGATCTATACCGAGGTAAACGCGCGCGTCGAAATTCAGGCCTTGTCCATCGGCAAGCCCGAATTCCTCAACGCGAGAGAGGCCACCGCCGCCATGACCACCAACGATACTCTGGTGGAGCGTCCGTGGTCGCTATGGAAACAACGGGTCACCACGAAATGAAAATTTTTTCCGGTCTCCTGGCTTTGTCCCTGTGTCTGACACCGGGTGCCGCGCCCGCCGAAACCGATACGGTGCGCATCGCCATGCCCTATGGCCTCGTGTATTTGCCGGTGTACATCGTCGCGGAACGGCAACTGATTCAAAAACACGCGAAAGCGGCGGGCCTCGGCGACATCAAACTCGCCGTGCGCAACATGGCCTCGGGTCCGGTCACCAGCGACCTGATACTGGCAGGCGACGCGGATATCGGCATGGGCGGCTGGGGACCGGCCTTCGTGCTGTGGGACAAAACCCGCGGCGCGCAAAAAGTCCGCGCGATCATGCCGCTGTCCAGCTCGCCCATCGTCATGCTGTCAGTCGATCCCCGCATCAAAGCCCTGCGCGACTTCCGCGACGGCGACAGAATCGGCATCAGCGCCATCAAGGTCACCGACCAGGCGGTCACGCTGCAAATGGCGGCGGCGAAAGAATGGGGCTGGGATCAGCGGTTTCGTCTGGATCCGCTGACCATTTCGATCTCCAACCCCGACGGCATGGCCGCGTTACTCAGCGGCGGCAGCGAAATCAAAAACCATTTCACCATCGTCCCGTTCAGCGTACTGGAGGAGGAATCGGGCAAAACCCATCGCGTCATGTCCTCCGACGATTATCTGACCCCGGGATCGTCGGGGACGTTGATGTACACCTCCGCCGCGTTCCACGATCCCAATCCGAAACTTTACGCCGCCGTGGTCGCGGCCTTCAAGGAAGGCATCGCTTTCATCAGCCAGGACCCAACCGCCGCCGCCGAAATCTACCACAAACGTGAGCCGCAGAAGCGCGACATCGCCTGGATCGAGGCCATCATCCGCGATCCCAAACGCATCACCTATTCCGGTACCGCGCGCGGCCTGAAGGAGCACGCCGATTTCATGGCCGCCATCGGTACGCTGAAAAACAAGCCGGAAACATGGCGGGATCTGTTCTGGGACAACATGAAAGATCAGGACGGCGATTAAAACGCGACCGAAATCTCATCACCCACGGGCGTGAGCGTCGCGCCGAATTCCGCGCTCCGCCGGACGTTATCCGCCAGCTCCGCCGGTTCATCCGCCAGCGCGCATAAAATCGTTTCATTATCCGCGTTATGCCGGACAAACTGAAACCGCGCCGCTGTCAGACAGGTCTTCTCGACATCCGCGCGCACCATCATGCCGATCCAATCGCCGCGGCACGAAACTCCGCCGCCACGCGCCGAAACGGCGTGGTGGGATCGGCGACGTTCATCAGATTGACATCACCGGTGAGAATACGCCGCGCCATCATCAGGTCCGGCTTCGGCCCCACGCGGGAACCGAAGCCGGAGCGGCCTTATTTCACCGATGAATACGGTGTCGGACCCAGAATGAAATTCTTCACATTGGCGACGATCGGACCGGCTTCCTCGGTTTTCGCGCGCGCCGCCAGCCAATCGGGATCGGCGCCGAACGCGTTCCACTTCTTCTCGCGATCCGCCAGCGAATCCCAGGCGAGCATGTAATACAGAGTCTGATTCGACTCACCGATCACGGTGGTCCAAAACCCTGCTTGTTTGATCCCATGCTTGTCCCACAGTTTTAATGTGATCGTGTCGAAGCGCTTGTTAAGATCAGGCAACTTGCCTGGTACGCATTCATAGATCCGCAGTTCGTATAGCATGTTTGATCTCCCCTCGGCATTTGGACCTGATCAGTGTGCGGCGGACGGCGTGGAAGGGCAAGATCGTGGGGGGGCTCTGCCCAGAAACCCGCTCGGTGGCGTTGCCCCCGAGACCCCCACCAAAGGGCGAGGCCCTTTGGGATCTATCCATTTGCCCCCGTAATGACGGAGGGCCATCCACGACCTATCAACCGCCGTGCAAGCCCTCCTTCATTACGGGAGCAAACCCATGGGATCCAAGGGCTACCGCCCTTGGCGGATGTCCAGAAGGCAGAGCCTTCTGGTCGGGTCCGGGGTGAAACCCCGGGTCTTCCCCCTACCGCTCCACCA